>NZ_JBJGYS010000005.1:0-197265 GCF_054050115.1 Geodermatophilus sp. SYSU D00708
GGAACCGGGACCGGCCGCTGCCGTGTGGCCCTCCTGCAGGGTCCCGCCGCGAGCCTGCGAGTGGCGGGACCCTGCAGGAGGGTCCTTCTTCAGTCGGAGAAGTCCGCCGAGCGGCTGGGCCGCCGGCCCTGCCCGCGGTAGCCGCTGGGACGACGGTCCCCGCCGCCGGAGCGCTCGCCGTACGGGCGCTCGCCGTGGGACCGCTCACCCGCCGGGCGCTCGCCGTCCCGGCGCGGCCGGTCCCCGTAGGGACGACGCGGCCGGTCGCCGTCGCGACGCGGGCGCTCGCCGTCCCGCCGCGGACGCCGGCCGCCGGGACCGCCGGAGGGACGCCGGGACTCGCGCACCGGGCGCTCGACCGGCTCGACGTGCACGCCGCTGGCGACCAGCTCGGCGATCGGGGTGTCACCCGGGCGGACCCGGCTGACCGTCGGCTCCACCTTGGCCTGGCGGAACCGGCGCTTGGCCTGGCCCACCTGGTCGGGCAGCAGCAGCGAGACGACCACACCGGCGGCACCGGCGCGGGCGGTGCGGCCCGAGCGGTGCAGGTAGGTCTTGTGGTCGGTCGGCGGGTCGTAGTGCAGGACCAGCGAGACGTCGTCGACGTGGATGCCGCGCGCGGCGACGTCGGTGGCGACGAGCACCGGGCTGCGGGCGTCGGTGAACGCCTCCAGCGCGCGGCGGCGGGCCGACTGCGGCAGCCCGCCGTGGATCGCCTCGGCCTTGATGCCCACGGCCTTGAGGTTCTCGGTGAGCCGGTCGACGCCGAGCTGGGTGCGGGCGAAGACGATGGTGCGGCCCGGACGCGCGGCCAGCTCCTGGGTCACCGGGACCTTGTCCCGGAACGCGACGCTGTAGGCCAGGTGCTCGGCCGGCGGGGCGTCGTCACCGGGGCGCTTGACCTCGTGCCGGGCCGGGTCCTTGAGGTAGCGGCGGACCAGGGTGTCGACCTCGCCGTCCAGCGTGGCCGAGAACAGCAGCCGCTGGGCGTCGGGACGGGTCTGGTCGAGCAGCTCCTGCACGACCGGCAGGAAGCCGAGGTCGGACATGAAGTCGGCCTCGTCGATGACGGTGACGGCGACCTCGTCGAGGGTGCACTCACCCTGGCCGATGAGGTCCTGCAGCCGGCCCGGGGTGGCGATGACGACGTCGACGCCGCGGCGCAGCTGCTGGATCTGGCGGTACATGGAGGCACCGCCGTAGACGGTGGCCAGCTGCACGCCGGTGGCCTGGCCCAGCGGGGCCAGGTTGTCGTGCACCTGCTGGGCGAGCTCACGCGTCGGCACGAGGATGAGCCCGCGCGGCGCGCGGCGGCCGCGCAGGACGTCCTCACCGAGCCGGGCGAGCAGGGGCAGGCCGAAGGCCAGCGTCTTGCCCGAGCCGGTGGCGGCCTTGCCGAGCACGTCGCGCCCGGCGAGGGCGTCGGGCAGGGCGGAGGCCTGGATGGCGAAGGGGTGCCGGATGCCGCGCCGCTCGAGCGCGGTGACCAGCGGCTGGGCCAGGCCCAGCTGGGCGAAGGTCGGGCCGACCGGTGCGGCGGCCTCGACCTCGGGGGTCTCAGGGGTGGTCTGGACGTCGACAGTGTCGAACGTGGTCATGCGGGTGTGGGACTCCGATACGACTCGGGCGCGTCCCGTGGTGGTGCGCGGACACCGGCCGACCGGCGTCCTCACTGGCGATCACGACGTCAGGAGACGCTGCTGATCTGCACGGATGCGCTCATGCCCGGACGGACCGTCCGGGAGGATGACCGGCGAGTGCCGGTCCACTCACGGTAGCAGCGCAGCGCGACCAGGGATTCCCGAGCGCGGGGTGGCCCCCGCCACCCTCAGCCGCGCAGGGCGGCGTACCCGGGGCGGACCACGTCGGCCAGCAGCCGGTCCCGCTCCCCGTCGGCGAGGAACGCGCCGGCCAGCGCCCGCTCGGTGACCGTCCGGACGTCGTCCCAGTCCCAGCCGAAGGTCGCGACGACGTCGGCGAACTCGCTGGTCACCGAGACGCCGCTCATCAGGCGGTTGTCGGTGTTGAGCGTGACCGCGAACCCGAGCCGGTGCAGCCGGTCGACCGGGTGCTCGGCCAGCGACGGGTAGGCGCCGGTCTGCACGTTGGACGACGGCGCCACCTCCAGCGTCACGCCGTGCGCGCGCACCCGCTCCGCCACCGGGCCCAGCGTCCCGTCGGGCCCCACCTCGTCGGCGATGCGCACCCCGTGGCCCAGCCGCTCGGCGCGGGCGCCGTCCAGGGCGGCGACGATGCTGCCCACGCCGGCGGCCTCGCCGGCGTGGATGGTGCGGTGCGCGCCGGCCCGGTCGAGCAGGGCGATCGCCGAGGGGTGGCGGTCCGGCGGGAAGCCGATCTCGGGGCCGGCCAGGTCGAACCCGACCACCCCGGCGTCCCGGTGGCGGACGACGAGGCCGGCCACCTCGTCCCACCGGTCGTTCTGCCGCATGGCGCACAGCAGCGTGCCGACGGTGATCGGCGTGCCCGCCGCGGCCGCCTCCGCGCTGCCCTTGGCGAACCCGTCGAGGATCGCCTCCACCGCCTCCTCGATCGGCGTGCCCTCCGCCGTGAGCAGCTCCGGCGCCATGCGCACCTCGGCGTACACGACGCCGTCCGCGGCCAGGTCGAGCGCGCACTCGCGGGCCACCCGCTGCACGGCCTCGGGGCGCTGCATCACCCCGACGGTGTGCGCGAACGTCTCCAGGTACTGCACCAGCGAGCCGGAGTCGGCGGCCTGCCGGAACCAGCGACCCAGCTCGTCGGCGTCGTCCGCGGGCAGCGCCCGGTACCCGGCGGCGTCGGCCAGCTCCAGCACCGTCTGCGGCCGCAGCCCGCCGTCCAGGTGGTCGTGCAGGAGGACCTTCGGGGCGCGGCGGAGGTTCTCGGCAGTCAGCGGTGCACTCACGGTGACATTGTCGTTCGGTCGCCGCGCGGACTTCAGCCGGGGACGGGACGGGGACGCCTTCCTCAGTCGGTCCCGCGGTCCTGCCAGCGGAAGGTCAGGGCGCACAGGACCAGGCCGGCGACGCACCAGAGGCCGAGCACCAGCGCGACCGTGCCGAGCTCCCACGACCCCGCCGGTTCGCGGGCGGCCAGCGCGTCCGGGAGGAAGACCGAGCGCAGCCCCTGCGCCAGCCACTTCACCGGGAAGACCGCGGCGACGTCCTGCAGCCAGCCCGGCACCTGGTCGAAGGGCATGAACACGCCGGAGACGAACTCGAGCACCAGCGCGATGGGGGTGACCGTCGCCGACGCCGAGCGGCCGTTGCGGGCCAGCGTCGACACGACGATGCCCAGCAGGGTGCACGCCGCGGCGCCGAGGACCGACACCCACGCGAAGGTCAGCCAGTCGGTGCCCGAGGGCAGGTCGATACCGAACACGAGGACGCCGACGAGCAGGAGCAGCGCGATCGTCGCGACCGCCACCGCGAGCACCTGCACGACCTTGCCGGCGAAGTACGCGCTGGCGGGCATCGGGGTCCCGGCGAGGCCCTTGAGCGTGCCGTCCGAGCGCTCCGCAGCGATGTGGATCGCCATGTTCTGCAGGCTGGCGCCGACGATGCCGGCGGTGATGACCCCGGCCATGAAGTACTGCGGGAAGTCGACGCCGGCACCGAGGTCGTAGTCGAGCACCGCGCCCAGGCCCAGCAACAGGATCACCGGGAAGGCGAGGGTGAAGACCACCGACTCGCGCTGGCGGAAGAACTCCTTGAGCTCGACGCCGGCGCGGGTCAGGTAGACCCGGCCGAACGAGGGCAGCGCGGCCCGCTCGGGCGCGGAGACGGTCACGAGTGGTCCCCGATCATCTTCAGGTAGACGTCCTCGAGCGTGGGCCGGTTGACCGACAGGTCGGGCACCTCGCCGGGGAAGCGGGCGGCCAGCTCGCGCACGAACGCGGTGGGCGTCGTGGTCTCGGCGGTGCGCCGGACGCCGTCCTCGGTCCAGCTGACCACGGCGGGTGCGGTGCCACGCCCGCCCAGCGCCGTCGGGACGGCGACCTCCGCGAGCTGGCCGCGGGCGAGGACGCCGACCCGGTCGGCCAGCGTCTCGGCCTCGTCGAGGTAGTGGGTGGTGAGCAGCATCGTGGTGCCCAGGTCGCGCAGCGAGCGGATCAGCGCCCAGAACTGCCGCCGCGCCTCGGGATCGAAGCCGGTGGTCGGCTCGTCGAGGAAGAGCAGGCGCGGGCGGCCGACGATGCCCAGCGCGACGTCCAGCCGCCGGCGCTGGCCCCCGGAGAGGGCGCGGCCGCGGGCCCCCGCCTTGTCGGTGAGGCCGACGAGCTCCAGCACCTCGTCGGGGTCGCGGGGCTCGGCGTAGTACGACGCCCGCGCCGTGACCAACTCGCGGACCGAGAGCTGGCTTTCCCCCGCGCCCGACTGCAGCACGATGCCCAGCTGGGCCTTCCACCGGCGTCCGCCCTTGGCCGGGTCGACGCCGAGCACGCGAACGTCGCCGCCGTCCCGCTTCCGGTAGCCCTCGAGCACCTCGACCGTGCTGGTCTTCCCGGCGCCGTTGGGCCCGAGCAGCGCGAAGATCTCGCCCCGCCGGATGTCGAGGTCCAGGCCGTCGACGGCGGTGCGGTCCCCGTAGCGCTTCACCAGGCCGCGGATGGAGATGGCGGCGTCCGGGTCGAGCGGGTCGCCGGGCCGCGGCCTGCTGTCGGCCACCACGGGCGCGGACGTACTCGTCACGAGGAGACAGTCTCCCCCCTGGGGCGCGGGAGCCGAGGCACCCCCTCGACCGATCGCCGGCGGCGCGATCCCCGCGATCATGAAGTTCCGGAAGCGACGCACCGGGATCCGACGGCGCGTGGCTTCCCGGACTTCATGATCGCGGAGGTGACGGGGTCAGGACGCGGTGATGCGGTCCAGGACCAGGGGCAGCGGCTGGTCGTCGGTGCCGATCCCGATCGCGCCGTCCAGCGCCTCCAGCGCCCGCTCGATGCGCGCGGGGTCATCGGTGTGCAGCTCGAGCAGCGGCTGCCCCTCGGTGACCGGCTCCCCCACCCCGGCGGTCCAGGTGACCCCGGCCGCGGCCGACACCGGGTCCTCCTTGCGGGCCCGCCCGGCGCCCAGCCGCCAGGCGGCGACCCCGAGCGCGTAGGCGTCCAGACGGGTCAGCGTGCCGGTCGCCGGCGCGGGCACCACGTGCTTCTCCGCAGGCTGCGGCAGGGGCGCGTCGGGGTCCCCGCCCTGGGCGGTGATCATCCGCCGCCACACGTCCATCGCCCGGCCGTCCCGCAGCGCGTCCGCGGGGTCGACGTCGGACCGCCCGACGCCGGCCAGCATCTCCCGGGCCAGCGCCAGGGTCAGCTCGACGACGTCGGCGGGCCCACCCCCGGCGAGCACCTCCACCGACTCGGCGACCTCGACGGCGTTGCCCGCGGCGCGGCCCAGCGGCCGGTCCATGGCGGTCACCAGCGCCACGGTGCGCACCCCGGCCGCCTGGCCGAGGCCGACCATCGTGCGGGCCAGCTCGCGGGAGGAGTCCGGGTCCTTCATGAACGCCCCGGACCCGGTCTTGACGTCGAGCACCAGCGCGTCGGCGCCCTCGGCGATCTTCTTGCTCATGATCGAGCTGGCGATCAGCGGGATCGACTCGACGGTGCCGGTGACGTCGCGCAGCGCGTAGAGCTTCTTGTCCGCCGGGGCGAGGTCGTTGCCGGCCGCGCAGATGACCGCGCCGACCTCCCGCAGCTGGCGGAGGTAGGCCTCCTCGTGGACGTCGGCCCGCCAACCCGGGATCGACTCCAGCTTGTCCAGCGTGCCGCCGGTGTGGCCCAGCCCCCGGCCGGACAGCTGCGGCACCGCCACCCCGCAGGCGGCGACCAGCGGCGCCAGCGGCAGCGTGGTCTTGTCGCCGACCCCGCCGGTGGAGTGCTTGTCGGCGGTCGGCCGGCCCAGCGGCGAGAGGTCCTTGCGCTCGCCGGAGTCGATCATCGCCTGGGTCCAGACGGCGAGCTCGTCGGCCGACATCCCGCGGAAGAACACCGCCATGAGCAGCGCGCTCACCTGCTCGTCGGGGATCGTCCCGTCGGTGTAGGACCGGATCACCCAGCGGATCTGCTCCGGGGTCAGCCGGGCGCCGTCCCGCTTGGCCCGGATGACGTCGATCGCGTCGAAGGCGCTCACGCCCGCCCATCCCTCTCCGCGGCCGCGACCAGGTCGTCCGGCCCGAACGCGTCCGGCAGCACCTCGCGCATCGGGACGATCCCCAGCGACACGGTCTCGATGAGCATGTCGGCGCCGCCGTGCTCCCACAGCAGCTGCCGGCAGCGGCCGCACGGCATGAGTGGCTGCCCGTCCCCGCCGACGCAGGCGACGGCCACGAGCCGGCCACCGCCGGTGCGGACCAGGTCGCTGACCAGGCCGCACTCGGCGCACAGGCCCAGCCCGTAGGAGGCGTTCTCCACGTTGCAGCCGGTCACCACCCGGCCGTCGTCCACCAGCCCCGCGACGCCCACCGGGAACCGCGAGTAGGGGGCGTAGGCGTGGGTCATGGCCTCCCGGGCCGCCGTCCGCAGGGCGTCCCAGTCGATCTGTGGCACGTCAGTGCTCTCCTCTTCGGTACACGAGGCCGTCGGCCGCGGGCATCCGCAGGCGCTGGGACGCCAGCGACAGCACCAGCAGCGTGGTCAGGTGGGGGGTGAACGAGACCAGGCCGGGGGCCAGCTCGTCGATGGTCAGGAAGGCGACCAGCGAGCCGGCGGCGACCACCGCGGCCACCACCGCCCGCACCGCGCGCCGGTGCACCGCCTGCCAGACGGCCACACCGGCGAGCAGCACGGCCAGCAGCAGGAACAGCGCCACCACCGCCGAGCGGCTGCGCAGCTGCAGCGCGTCGGCGAAGCCGAACAGGCCGGCGCCGGCCGCCAGGCCGCCGGGGCGCCAGTTGCCGAAGATCAGCGCGGCGAGGCCGATGAACCCGCGGCCGTTGGTCTGCCCCTCGCGGTAGATGCCGGCGATGAAGACCAGGAACACGCCGCCCATCCCGGCCAGCGCGCCGGAGATGACCACCGCGACGTACTTCAGCCGGTAGACCGGCACGCCGAGGGAGTCGGCGGCCGCGGGGTTCTCCCCGCACGAGCGCAGCCGCAGCCCGAAGGCGGTGCGCCACAGCAGCAGGTAGGACGCCGGGACCAGCAGCACCGCGAGCAGGGTCAGCAGACCGACGCCGCTGGTGAGGCCGCGCAGGATGCCGGCGACGTCGCTGACCAGGAACCACTGCTGGCGCTCGAGGTCGCCGAGCAGGTCGGGGCCCGAGGAGAGCACCGGCACCGAGAACTCCGGCGGGTCGCTGGACAGCGCCGGCGACTGGGTGACCCCGCCGCCCGCCGGGTTGTCGGTGTAGAGCAGCTCGGAGAGGAAGCGGACGACGCCCGCGGCGAGGATGTTGATCGCCACACCGGAGACCACGTGGTCGACCCCGAAGGTGACGGTGGCGACGGCGTGCAGCAGCCCGCCCAGCGCACCGAAGACGATGCCGCCGACCAGCGCGGCCGCCCAGCCCCACTGGTAGCCGGCGAACCCGGCTCCCCAGGTGCCCAGTGTCATCATCCCGTCGAGGCCGATGTTGACCACGCCGGCCCGCTCGGAGAACAGCCCACCCAGGGCGGCCAGCCCGATCGGCACGGCCAGCAGCAGCGCCGCGGAGATCGTCGAGGACGAGGTGAGCGCCTGCTCGCCGCTGATCACCCGCACGGCCGAGACCAGCACGAGCGCGCCGACCAGCAGCCAGGTGACCCGGCGGGCCCGCCCGCCGCCGAGCAAGAGCTCGCCGACCGGGCCGCGGGCGGGGCCGGTCCCGGAGGTCCGGGTCGTGGTCGTGGCGCTCATGCCCCGGTCTCCTGCCGCTCGTCGGTCTGCTGGCCCGCGCCGGTCCCGCGGCTGACGCCCGCGCCGGTGCCCGCGTCCACGCCGTCGGCGGTGCGTGCGAGACCGGCGCTGCCGTCCCCGGTGGCCGCGGCGGGCCCGGCCTGGGCCGCGCCCCGCTCCGCGGCGCGCAGGGCGACCCGCCGGGCCACCTCGTTGGAGATGACCACGGCGAGCACGATCACGCCCTGGATGATCGTGACGACCGAGGCCGGGTAGTCCGCGATCTGCAGCGGCACCAGGGCCCGGTCGAGGAAGGCGAACAGCAGCGCGGCGAACGCGATGCCGACCGGGTTGTTGCGCCCCAGCAGGGCCACCGCGATGCCCAGGAAGCCCAGGCCCGAGGTGAAGTCGGTCGTGTAGCCGTGCGTCGTCCCGAGCAGGTCGGGCATGCCGACCAGCCCGGCCACCGCCCCCGACAGCAGCATCGTCTTGACGACCATCGCGCGGGCGTCCACGCCGCTGGCCCGCGCCGCCGACGGCGACAGCCCGGTGGCCCGCAGGTCGTAGCCGAACCGGGTGCGGTTGAGCAGGACGGCGACCACGACGCCGAGCAGCGCGGCCACCACGAGGAACCCGTAGAGCTGCCGGGGCGGGTTGGCCAGGCCGAACAGGTCGAACAGCCCGTTGAGGCTGGGCATCCACCCGGACTCGGGGATCTCCTTGGTGCTGATGATCGACGCGCCCTCGGGGCTGCCCCGGAACGGCCCGGTGAGCAGGAACGACGCGATGCCCAGCGCGATGAAGTTGAGCATGATCGAGCTGATGACCTCGCTGACGCCGCGGGTCACCTTGAGGACGGCGACGATGCCCGCCCAGATCGCGGCGACCGCCATGGCGACCACCACGATCAGCAGCACGTGCAGCGGGCCCGGCAGGACGACGGCGGCGCCGACCGCGGCGGCCATGACCGTGGCCAGCCGGTACTGGCCCTCGACACCGATGTTGAACAGCCCCATCCGGAACGCGATCGCGACCGCCAGCCCGGAGATGAACAGCGGGATGGCCCGGTTGAGGATCACGACGATCGCGGTGACCTGCTGGGTGGGGGTGTCACCGAAGTTGACCATCACGGCGAACACCTGGAAGGGGTTGACCCCCAGGACGGCCATGACCAGGCCGGAGATGACGATCGCCGCGACGATGGCCAGCAGCGGCGCGACCAGGGCCGCGCCGAGACGGCGCAGCGCGCTCATGCCGCACCCGCCGTCGTCCGGGCGCCGGTCATGTGGCCACCGAGCTCCTCCGGGGTGACGTGCGCCGGGTCCAGGTTCGCGACCAGCCGGCCGCGGAGCATGACGTGCAGCGTGTCGGACAGGCCGATCAGCTCGTCGAGGTCGGCGGAGACCAGCAGGATCCCCAGACCGTTGGCGCGGGCGTCCTTGAGCAGCTCCCAGATGACCGCCTGGGCGCCGACGTCGACACCGCGGGTCGGGTGCGCGGCCAGCAGCAGGCGGGGCTGTGCGCTCATCTCCCGGCCGACGATGAGCTTCTGCTGGTTGCCGCCGGACAGGGCGACGGCCAGCGTGTCCGGCCCCGGGGCGCGGACGTCGTACTCGCGCATGATCCGCTCGGTGTCGGCGCGGGCGCCCCGGCGGTCGATGAACGGGCCCTTCACCGCCGGCGGGCGGGTCTGGTGGCCGAGGATGCGGTTCTCCCACAGCGTCGCGTCCAGCAGCATCCCCTGCCGGTGCCGGTCCTCGGGGATGAAGCCCAGCCCGGCCTCCCGGCGGGTGCGGGTGCTCCAGGAGGTGATGTCCTCCCCGCCCAGCGCCACGGTCCCGGCCGCGACCGCGCGCAGCCCCATGACGGCGTCCACGAGCTCGGCCTGCCCGTTGCCCTCGACGCCGGCGATGCCGACGACCTCCCCCTCGCGGACCACCAGGTCGACGTCGTCGACGAGCGGCCGGCCCGCGAGGCTGGCGACCGTGACGCCGCGCAGCTCGAGCACCGGTGTGGGCCGGACCGTGGAGGTGCGGGTCTCCGGGGAGGGCAGCTCGGAGCCGACCATCATCTCGGCCAGCTGGCGGCTGGTCGTCGTCCTCGGGTCGGCGGTGCCGACGGTGGTGCCGCGGCGGATGACGGTGATCGAGTCGGCGACCTTGCGGACCTCGTCGAGCTTGTGCGAGATGAAGATGACGGTGAGGCCCTCCCGCTTGAGCTCGGCGAGGTTGCCGAACAGCTCGTCGACCTCCTGCGGCACGAGGACGGCGGTGGGCTCGTCGAGGATCAGCGTGCGCGCGTCGCGGTAGAGCACCTTCGCGATCTCGACCCGCTGCCGGTCCCCGACGCCGAGGTCCTCGACCAGCGCGTCGGGGTCCAGCCCCAGGGAGTAGGCGTCGGAGATCTCCCGGATCCGGCGGCGAGCCGCGGCCCGGTCCAGCCGGCCGCCGCGGGTGGGCTCGCTGCCCAGGACGATGTTCTCCAGGACGGTGAAGTTGTCGGCCAGCATGAAGTGCTGGTGGACCATGCCGATGCCGGCGGCGATCGCGTCGGCGGGGCTGCGGAAGTGCACCTGCCGGCCGTCGACGAGGATCTGGCCCTCGTCCGGGCGGTGCTCGCCGTAGAGCGTCTTCATCAGCGTCGACTTGCCGGCGCCGTTCTCCCCCACGATGGCGTGCACCTCGCCGCGGCGGACCCGCAGCTCGATGTCCTTGTTCGCCACGACGCCGGGGAAGCGCTTGGTGATGCCGCGCAGCTCGACGGCCAGCGGCGCGGCGTCGCCGTCCCCCGCCGGCGTCCCCGTGGGGACACCTGCGGCCCCGTGTTCTGGAGGCATGGTGGGCCCTTCCCCTCGCTGCGCCCCTGCGGGTGTGCGGGGCACGTCCACTCTGCTGCATCGGTGACGCGGGATCGACCGCGGCCACCGCTCCCCCGGCCCGGGTTCCCCGGCCCGCCGCATGATCGCCCACGGCCGGCTGGGGGAGGGACGCAGGGGTCCTGCTCGCGACAGCGGGCCCGGGGGCGCGTCCTGCTCCCCCGGGCCCGCTGCCGGTCGTGCGTGTCAGCCGATCGTCGTCACGGGGTGGTCGGGACCGTGATCGTGCCGTCGATGATCTGCTGGCGGTAGGTGTCCAGGTCGCCCTGGATGTCGTCGATGAAGCCACCGGTGGTGGCCAGGCCGACGCCGTCGGACTCCAGGTCGTACCGCTCGTCGGTGCCCCCGGCGACGTTGCCGTCGACGAACTCGCCGATGAACGTGTCGACCGCGACGTCGACGCGCTTGAGCATCGAGGTCATGATCACCGCCTGGAGGGCCGGGTCGTCGACCGTCTGGTACTGGTCGGAGTCGACGCCGATCGCCCGGCCACCGGAGGCGGCGGCCGCCTGGAACACGCCGATGCCGGAGCCGCCCGCCGCCTGGTAGACGATGTCGGCGCCGCCGTCGTACATGCCCTGGGCGATGATCTGCGCGCGGGCCGGGTCGTTGAACCCGCTGAAGTCACCGGCCGGCGAGATGTACTGGCTGTTGATGGCGATGTCCGGCTTGACCGCCCGTGCCCCGGCCTCGTAGCCGGCCTGGAACTTCTGGATCAGCGGGGTCTCCACGCCGCCGACGAAGCCGATGCTGTTGGTCTCGGTCTTCAGCGCCGCCGCGACGCCGGCCAGGAAGGAGCCCTGCTCCTCGGAGAACAGCAGACCGGTCAGGTTCTCGGGGTTGCCGGCGTCGGCGACCGAGCCGTCCACCTGCGCGAAGGTCACGTCGGGGTACTGCGCGGCGACCTCGCCGATGACGTCGCTGTAGGCGAAGCCGACGGCGACGATCGGGTTGAAGCCCTGGTCGGCCAGCTGGGTCAGCAGGTCGGCGCGGTTGGACGCGTCGGCGTTCGGGCTGAGCTTGGTGACCTCGCCGCCGTGCTCCTCGATGGCCTGCTCGACGCCGGCCACGGCCGCATCGTTGAACGAGCGGTCGCCCTCGCCGCCGGTGTCGAACGCCAGGCCGATCTGCAGGTCGCCGGCGGCCTCGCCGCCACCCCCGCCGGTGCTGCCGCCGCCGGCCTCGTCGCTGGCACAGGCCGCCAGGGCCATGCTGCCGGCCAGCAGCAACGCCGCGGCCTTCATCCTCCGCGCTCGGCGCAAGACGCTCTCCTCTCTGGGGGAACGAGCCGCACTCGTGCACCGGCCCGTCCCGGTGGGATCCGGGTCGCGCGCCGCCGGACCGGCGCTGCCGGGGCGGTAGAACGCGCGACCTGGGCACGCTAACCGCGGCCGACGGCCGCGCCGCAGCCCGCGGAGGAGACCGAGATGCGATCGTTGCGAAGGCGACCCGGGCGCGTGGCATGCGCCACCAGGACGGTCCGGGGGGACGCCGGCAGCCGCCGGGTCTAGCGTGCCCTCGTGCGACGGCGGACGGCGGCAGCCCGGCTCGCGGCCGCCGTCCTGGCCGCCGGGATCGCCCTCGCACCCGGCGCCGCGCTCGCCGAGGACCCGCGGCCCACGGCCGACCCGCTGGCCCCCACCCCCACCGCGCCGCTGCCGGGCGGACCGCCCCAGGGCAGCGGCCCGGCCGGGGTCACCGTCGGCGGGGAGGGGCTGGACACCCGCGGCACGGTCGCCGTCGACGGCGCTCCCCCGCTGCCCGACGGCGTCGTCGCCCCCGGCTGGCTGGTGGCCGACGCCGACACCGGCGCGGTGCTGGCCGCCCGCGACCCGCACGGCCGCTACTACCCGGCGAGCACGCTCAAGACGCTGACGCTGCTCACCCTCGTCCCGCTGCTCGACCCCGACGAGGTCGTGGTGGGGACCGAGGAGGACGAGGCGATGGAGGGCAGCCGGGTCGGGCTGGTGGCCGGGGGGCGCTACCCGGTCTCGCTGCTGTTCCAGGCCCTGGTCATGCAGTCGGGCAACGACGCCGCCAACGCGCTGGCCCGGGCCGCCGGAGGGGTCGAGGTCACCGTCGAGGCGATGAACCAGACGGCGGTGGCGATCGGCGCGTACGACACGGTCGCAGGGTCGCCGTCCGGGCTGGACGTGGCCGGGCAGACCTCCTCCCCCTACGACCTGGCCCTGGTGTTCCGCCGGCTGGTCGACGACCCGCGCACCGAGGCGATCCTGACCACGCAGCTGGCCGCGATGCCCGCCGTGGAGGGCAGGTCCGAGGGCTACCAGATCCAGAACCAGAACCCGCTGCTCACCCGCTACCCCGGCAACCTCGGCGGCAAGACGGGGTTCACCGACGCCGCCCGGCACACCTTCGTCACCGCCGCCGAGCGGGACGGGCGCCGGCTCGTGGTCAGCGTCATGGGCACCGAGAACACCCCGCTGCGCGCCGCCGACCAGGCCGCCCTGCTGCTCGACTGGGGCTTCGGCGTCCCCGCGGGCGGCAACGGGGTCGGCGTGCTGGTGGAGTCCGGTGCCGACGTCGTGGCCACGCCCTCGGCCACTCGGCTCCCGGCCCCGGCCGCCGTCGCCGCCCCGGGCACCCCCGCGGCGCGCGGGACGACCGGCGACTCCCCGCTGCTCCCCGCGGCCCTGGGCGCCGCGGCGGTCGGGGTCGTCGTCGCGACGGTGGTCGGCGTGCGCCGCGCGGTGCACGTGGTCCCGCCGCGGGTCAGCGGTCGGCCGGCGGCACCACCGGATCCGCGCGCTCGCGGACCACGTGGACCGCGCCCTGGACCCGGCGCAGGGTCGCGGTCCACGCCGCGGTGAAGAAGGCGAAGCGGCAGACGAGGTTGATCCACACCAGGATGCCGACGGCGCCACCGAAGGCCGACGCGGTCACGCTGCCGGAGATCAGCGAGAGGTAGAGGCTGCCGAGCAGTTTCATCACCTCGAAGCCGGCCGCGCCGAACAGGGCCCCCGGCAGCAGCCGGCGCAGCGGGTGGGTTGTCGACGGCACCACCTTGAGCAGCCACAGGAAGACCAGGACGTCGGTGGTGACCGCCAGGGCCAGGCCGAGGACGAACGTGAGCACGCCCAGGCCGGGGGCGTCGTCCAGGCCCAGGAGGCCGAGCAGCCAGCCGGTGGCCTGCGTGACCACGCCGGTGAAGCCCAGGCTGAGCAGGCCGGTGGCGCCGAGCAGGACCAGGGCGAGCAGGTCCTGGAGGTTGTCGCGGAGGAACTCCGGCTCGTCGGCCCGTCCCCGCCAGATCCGTTCCATGCCGATCCGCAGCTTGTCCATGGCCCGCAGCCCGGCGTAGACGAAGCCGGCCAGCCCGATGACCCCGACGACGCCGGCCGACCCCACCGCCGCGCGCAGCTCCCGGACGATCTGGTCGCCGGTGGAGCCGGGGAAGGTGTCGCGGATGGCGGCGTAGAGCTCGTCCTGCAGCAGCTCGTCGCCCGCCAGCACCAGGCCGATGGCGGAGGCTGCCAGCAGCAGGACCGGGACCAGCCCGAGGAACACGAAGTAGGTGACGCCGGCGGCCATCAGGTCGCCCTGCGTGCGCCGGTAGCGCCCGCCGGCGCGGGCCAGGTGGTCGAACCAGGGCTGGCTGCGCCGCAGCCGGGCGACGAGCGCGTCCCAGCCCGCGGCCAGGCCGGCGATGCGGCTCCGGAGCGTCGGGCGGTGGTCGCCGGGTGGCGCGGACGGCTCGGCCCGGGGCGCAGTCATCGCGGCCCAGTCTGCGGCCCGGGCACACGGTGGGCGACCCGGTCACCCCCCACCCGACGTCGGCGGCCGCTCGACGGCCCTGCAGGAGGGTCCGCCTTCAGCGGGGCGGGCCGGTGAGGGGGTACTCGCGGGCGACCGCCCAGGCGCCGTCGGGGGTCTGCTCGAACTCGGTGAAGGAGGTGACGCGGAACTGCGCCGAGAGGTCGGCCAGTCCGCAGTAGGCGAGGTCCAGCATGTCCGGGGGGACGTCGTGGGCCACGGTCACGTGCGGGTGGTACGGGTAGGACAGGCCCCGGGACAGCGGGCCGCGGCGCACGTCGTTGGCGATCAGCTCGCAGTTGCCGATGCCGCGGGCCACCGCCACGAAGACGACCTGCGAGACCGGCGCGAAGGTGCCCGTACCCGACAGGTGC
Source organism: Geodermatophilus sp. SYSU D00708 (assembly GCF_054050115.1). NCBI lineage: Bacteria > Bacillati > Actinomycetota > Actinomycetes > Geodermatophilales > Geodermatophilaceae > Geodermatophilus > Geodermatophilus sp. SYSU D00708. Next base: position 14,838 of record NZ_JBJGYS010000005.1, read on the forward strand.
ATGTCGAAGGGCGGGTGCACCCGCGCCACGTCGGCCAGGTGGGCGGTGATGGCCGGGCGGTCGGCGGTGGCCACCTCGGTGGGCGGCAGCAGCGTCACGTGCGGCGGGACGAGGCTGGCCTGCGGGTCCCCCACCTTGGTGCGCCAGTCGACGAACAGCTGCGACCACGGCTCGGGGATCGGGACGACGACGCCGAGGACGGAGGTCTCCGGCACCACGCTGCGACTGCGCGGGACGAAGGTGTCGTCGTTCACGCGCCCGCTCCCGCTGCTGGCAGGAAGCCGACCCGGTCGTACACCGCGGCGACGGTCTCCGCGGCGACCTCCCGCGCCCGTGCCGCGCCCGCGGCGAGGACCCTCTCCAACTCGGCCCGGTCGTCGAGCAGCTCCAGCGTCCGCTGGCGCACCGGCGTCACGAAGTCGACGACGACCTCGGCCAGCTCCTTCTTGAAGTCGCCGTAGCCGCGGCCGGCGAAGCGCTCCTCCAGCTCGGCGACCGAGGCGCCCGACAGCGCGCTGTGGATGGTCAGCAGGTTGGTGATGCCCGGCTTCTCCACCGGGTCGGCGACCACCTCGCGGCCGGTGTCGGTCACCGCCGAGCGGATCTTCTTCGCCGTCACCTTGGGGTCGTCGAGCAGGAAGACGCAGCCGGCCGGCGGCAGGCTCTTGCTCATCTTCTTGTCCGGCGACTGCAGGTCCATGACCCGCGCCGCGCCCTCGGGGATGATGCCCTCCGGCACCGGGAAGGTGTCGCCGAAGCGGCCGTTGAACCGGGAGGCCAGGTCGCGGGTCAGCTCGAGGTGCTGGCGCTGGTCCTCACCGACGGGCACCTGGTCGGCCCGGTAGACGAGGATGTCCGCGGCCATCAGCACCGGGTAGGTGAACAGGCCGACCGTCGTCCCGGCGGCGCCCTCCCGCTGGCTCTTGTCCTTGAACTGGGTCATCCGGCTGGCCTCGCCGAAGCCGGTGAGGCACTCCAGGACCCAGGACAGCTGCAGGTGCTCGGGCACGTGGCTCTGGGCGAACAGCGTGCTGCGCGCCGGGTCGACGCCGAGGGCCAGCAGCTGCGCCGCCGACACGAGGGTGTTGCGCCGCAGCTCCGCGGGGTCCTGCGGGACGGTGATCGCGTGCAGGTCGACCACGCAGTAGTAGGCCTCCGTGGTCTCCTGCAGCTGGACCCACTGCCGCAGCGCACCCAGGTGGTTGCCGAGGTGGAAGGAGCCCGCCGTCGGCTGGATGCCGGAGAGCACACGGGGAAGAGGCACGTCGGCCATCAAACCAGCCGATCCTGGGCCCGTGCGCTGCGCGTCCCGAACGTCCTCGTCACGGTCGGCGGGTCACGCGGCCGGTGTGGCCGAACGCACCTCGTCGAGCGCGGCCAGGAAGACGTCGTCCTCCTCGGGCGTGCCCACGGTGACCCGGATCCCCTCGCCGGCGAACGGCCGGGTGATGACCGCCCGCGACTCGAGGGCGGCAGCCAGCCCCGCGGCGTCCTCCCCCACCGGCAGCCACACGAAGTTGGCCTGACTGTCGGCGACGTCGAACCCGCGCTCGCGGAGGGCCTCGGTCAGCCGCTGCCGCTCCCCGGTGACCGCCGCGCAGCGCCGGCGCACCTCGTCCTCGCTGGCCAGGGCGGCGACCGCGGCGGCCTGGGCGAGCATGTTCACGCTGAAGGGGACGTGGGTCTTGCGCACCGACTCGGCCACCGCCGGGTCCTCGGCGACGAGGTAGCCCGCGCGCAGGCCGGCCAGCCCCCACGCCTTGGAGAAGGTCCGCAGCACCGCGACGTTGGGGCGGCCGCGCATCACCTCGAGCCCGTCGGGGACGTCGAGGTCGGTGACGAACTCGCGGTAGGCCTCGTCCAGGACGACGAGCGTGTCGGCCGGGACGGCGTCCAGGAACCGCTCGAGCTCAGGCCGGCGCACCGCCGTCCCGGTGGGGTTGTTCGGGTTGCAGACGAAGACCACCCGCGTGGTCTCGTCGACGGCCGCGGCCAGCGCCTCGAGGTCGTGGGTGTCGGCCGGCCCGCCGGGGCGGCCGGGCGCCAGCGGGACCTGGATGGACCGGGCCCCGGCCACCTGGGCCAGGAGCGGGTACATCTCGAACGACCGCCAGGCGAAGGCGATGCTCGTGCCGGGGTCGTTGAACGACTGCGCCAGCTGCTGGCAGAGCATGACCGCGCCGCAGCCGGTCACGACCTGCGCGGGGTCGACGTCGTACCGCTCGGCCAGCGCGGCGGTGAGGACGACGGCGCCGTTGTCGGGGTAGCGGTTGCTCTCAGCGGCGGTGGCGGCCAGCGCCTCGACGACGGCGGGCAGCGGCGGGAAGGCGACCTCGTTGCTGGCCAGCTTGACCGCCTGCGGCACCCCGATCTCCCGGGCCAGGTCGGCGGGGTTGCGCCCCGGCTTGTAGGCGGGCAGCTGCTGCACCGCCGGTCGTGCGCTGACCACTGGCTCTGCCTCCTGACCGCGCCGTCCGCGCGGGGCGCGGATCTCTAGGGTGGGCGCATGCGCGTACTCGTCGCCGGCGGGGCCGGCTACATCGGCAGCGTAGTCACGGCCGCCCTGCTCGCGGCGGGCCACGAGGTCACGGTGCTCGACGACCTGTCCACCGGGCACGCCGACGCCGTCCCGGAGGGCGCGCGGCTGGTGCGGGCCTCGCTGCACGAGTCGGGCCCGGTGCTGGCCGACGTCCGCCCCGAGGGGGTGCTGCACTTCGCCGCCAAGAGCCTCGTCGGTGAGTCGCAGGTCCGGCCGGAGATCTACTGGGACACCAACGTCGCGGGCACGCTGGCGCTGCTCGAGGCGATGCGCGCCGTCGACTGCCGGCGGATCGTCTTCTCCTCCACCGCGGCCACCTACGGCGAGCCCGAGCAGGTGCCCATCCGCGAGGACGCCCCCACCCGGCCGACCAACACCTACGGCGCCTCGAAGCTCGCCGTCGACACGATGCTCACCTCGTACGCGACCGCGTACGACTTCGCCGCGGTGAGCCTGCGCTACTTCAACGTGGCCGGCGCCGCCTACGGCCTCGGGGAGCGGCACACCACCGAGACCCACCTCATCCCCATCGCGCTGCAGGTCGCGGCCGGCACCCGGGAGAGCATGACCGTCTACGGCGAGGACTACCCGACGCCGGACGGCACCTGCATCCGCGACTACATCCACGTCGCCGACCTGGCCGACGCGCACCTGCTGGCGCTGACCGCCCCGCAGCCGGGCGAGCACCGCATCTACAACCTCGGCAACGGCACCGGCTTCTCGGTGCAGCAGGTCGTCGACGCCGTCCGCGAGGTCACCGGGCACCCGGTGCCGGTGGTCGTGGGCGAGCGACGTTCGGGCGATCCCGCCCAGCTGGTGGCCTCCAGCGACCGGATCCGCGCCGACCTCGGCTGGACGCCGCGCCACACCGACCTGGCCGGCATCGTCCGCGACGCCTGGGACACCGCCCGCAGCCGCGGCTGAGAGAGAGGACCCCGCTGCCCCCGCCACTCGCACGCTCGCGGCGGGCCCCTGCAGCGGGGCCACGAGCTAGGTCCCGATGGTGCCGGTGTGCACCGTCGCCGGGTCGATCTCCGGCTCGGGGGCCCGGCTCACCGAGATGCGGGCGATCCGCCGTCCGTCGAGCTCGAGCACGGTGAGCGTGCGGCCCTCGACCGTCACGGAGTCCCCGGGTTCGGGCAGTTTGCCGAGCACGGCCAGCACGTAGCCGGCGACCGTCTCGTAGGGCCCCTCGGGCAGCTGCAGGCCGGTCGCCTCGCGGAAGTCGTCGAGGTTGAGCAGGCCGTCGACCTCGTGCGGTCCGCCGGGGACCTCGCCGCCGTCGTCGGTGACGTCCTCGTCGTACTCGTCGTAGATCTCCCCGATGACCTCCTCGATGAGGTCCTCGAGGGTGACGATGCCGTCGGTGCCGCCGTACTCGTCGACGACGATGGCCAGGTGGTGGTTCTCCCGCCGCATCTCCGACAGCGCGGTGAGGACGCCGGCGGTGCCCGGCAGCCGCTTGACCTCGCGGACCAGGTCGCCGACGGTCGCCGCCCGGCCCGCGGGGTGGTTGGGCAGGAACAGGTCGCGCACGTGCACGAACCCGACGACGTCGTCCTCGTCCCGCCCGACGACGGGGTAGCGGGAGTGGCTGGAGTCGTGCACCTGCTTGGCCGCGCGGCTGGCGGTCATCGACGCCTCGAGGAAGTCCACCTCGGTGCGGGGCGTCATGACCTCGCGCACCTCGCGGTCCCCGGCCCGGAAGACCTCGTTGATGAGCCGCCGCTCGTCGGTGCTCAGCGACTCGTGCGCGCTGACCAGGTCGCGCAGCTCCTCCTGGCTGATCGCCTCACCGCTGGCCTTGGGGTCCCCGCCCAGCAGCCGCACCAGCACGTTGGTCGACTTCGACAGCAGCCAGATGACCGGGCGGAACAGCTTGGCGATGGCGTTCAGCGGCGCGGCAACGATCAGCGAGAAGCCCTCGGCCCGCTGCAGCGCCAGCCGCTTCGGGGTCAGCTCACCGACCACCAGGGAGAGGTAGCTGATCGCGATGGTGACCAGGACGAGGGCCAGGGTGCCGGCAAGACCCTCCCCCATCCCGAGCCTCACGAGCCAGTCGGCGAGCGGCTCGGAGAGGGTGCTGGCACCGAAGGCAGCCGAGAAGAACCCGGCGAGGGTCACCCCGACCTGCACCGCGGCCAGGAAGCGGTTGGGGTCGCTCAGGAGCCGAGCCACGGCCTTGCCGCGCCGTCCGCCGCTGTCGGCCATCGCCCGTACCTGGGACTCGCGCAGGCTCACCAGCGCGATCTCCGCCCCGGAGAAGGCCCCGCCGATCAGGACGAAGACGACGACCATGACGATGTTGAGCCAGACGTCGCTCACCGGCGGCGCGCTCCTCGATCTGCTGTGGGCATGACGGTCTCCATGCTGCCCGCCAGGGCCGCGGAGGACACCGCTCGGGAGGGGTGAAGTCGAACGCGATGTGATCTCACTCACAGTCTCCTGTCGACCACGTTCCGCGCCCGGCTACTCTCAATGAAGTTACGTTTCGTGATCTAGCAACTCGTGAGGGTTACCCCGTGCACCACGTACCAGCGGGTCCCCCGCTGTCTTCCCGCATCGCCGCGAGGATGGGCCGCCTGTTCCGCCGGGTGCTCCCGGTGCTGGCCGTCGTCGCCGTGGTGGCCGGTGTCGCCCTCGCCGTCCCGATGGTCTCCCGCGTGGTGACCACCGCCTCGGACCAGGTGGCGCTGGACGGGTCGTCCTCGTCCTACGGGACGACGACCTCCGGCGACCCGACCCCGTCCGGGGACGCCATCTCCGGCGGTGCCACGGTGCAGATGGGCGTCGACGGCGACCCCGCCGCGCCCGCACCGTCGACAGCGGCGGAGTCCCCGGCTGCGGCCTCGACCACCCCGGCGACGGAGGAGCCCGCGGCCGAGGCGGACACGCCGGACGCGACCGCCGACGAGCCGGCCGCGTCCTCCCCCGACGAGCCGGCCGAGGAGACCGCCGACGAGCCGACCGCCGCCGAGGAGGCCGCGGACGAGCCGGCCGCCGCCGAGCGCACGGCGGCACCCGCGGCCGCGGCCGCGGCCTCCGCCGACCCCGGCACCGAGGGCCAGGTGCTGGCGCTGGTGAACGAGGCCCGCGCCGGAGCCGGCTGCGCGCCCCTGGTGGCCGACACCGGCCTGGCCGCCGTCGCGCGGGGACACAGCGCCGACATGCGCGACCGCGACTACTTCTCGCACGACACCCCCGACGGGCTCTCGCCGTTCGACCGGGCCGAGCAGGCCGGGGTCGGCTACGCGCGGGCGGAGAACATCGCCTTCGGCCAGCCGGACGCCGCCGCGGTCATGGAGGCCTGGATGGACAGCGCCGGGCACCGGGCGAACATCCTCGACTGCGACCTGACCAAGCTGGGGGTCGGCGTGGCCGAGGGGCCCGGCGGCCCGTGGTGGACCCAGCTGTTCGGCGCCTGACTGCTCCCGGACGCACGTCGGCCCCCTCACCCGGTGGGTGAGGGGGCCGACGCGGATGAGCCGTCCTACGACGCCATGGCCTTCTTCAGGTTGCCGTCGATGGCCGCCAGGAAGTCCTGGGTGGTCAGCCACGGCTGGTCCTTGCTGATCAGCAGCGCGAGGTCCTTGGTCATCTGACCGCCCTCGACGGTGTCGATGCAGACCTTCTCCAGCGTCTCGGCGAAGCGGGTCACCTCGGGGGTGCCGTCGAGCTTGCCGCGGTGGGCCAGACCCCGGGTCCAGGCGAAGATCGACGCGATCGGGTTGGTCGAGGTCTCCTTGCCCTGCTGGTGCTGGCGGAAGTGCCGGGTCACCGTGCCGTGGGCAGCCTCGGCCTCGACGGTGCGGCCGTCGGGGCTCATCAGCACCGAGGTCATCAGGCCCAGCGAGCCGAAGCCCTGGGCCACGGTGTCGGACTGGACGTCACCGTCGTAGTTCTTGCAGGCCCAGACGTAGCCGCCCTCCCACTTCAGGGAGGCGGCGACCATGTCGTCGATGAGCCGGTGCTCGTAGGTGATCCCGGCCTGCTCGAACTGGTCCTTGAACTCGGACTCGAAGACCTCCTGGAACAGGTCCTTGAACCGGCCGTCGTAGGCCTTGAGGATCGTGTTCTTGGTCGACAGGTAGACCGGGTAGCCACGCTGCAGGCCGTAGTTCATCGAGGCCCGGGCGAAGTCGCGGATCGACTCGTCGAGGTTGTACATCGCCATGGCGACGCCGCCACCGGGCGACTGGAAGACCTCGTGCTCGATGGGCGCGGAGCCGTCCTTCGGCGTGAAGGTCAGCGTCAGCGTCCCCTCGCCGGGGAAGCGGAAGTCGGTTGCGCGGTACTGGTCACCGAAGGCGTGACGGCCGACGACGATCGGCTTGGTCCAGCCCGGCACCAGCCGCGGCACGTTCTGCATGATGATCGGCTCGCGGAAGATGACGCCGCCGAGGATGTTGCGGATGGTCCCGTTGGGCGAGCGGTACATCCGCTTGAGCCCGAACTCCTCGACCCGCGCCTCGTCGGGCGTGATCGTCGCGCACTTGACGCCGACACCGTGCTTCTTGATCGCGTTGGCCGCGTCGACGGTGATCTGGTCGTCGGTCTCGTCGCGCTTCTCGATGCCGAGGTCGTAGTACTCGAGGTCCACGTCGAGGTACGGGAGGATCAGCTGGTCCTTGATGAACTGCCAGATGATCCGGGTCATCTCGTCGCCGTCGAGCTCGACGATCGTCCCCTCGACCTTGATCTTCGCCACAGGTTCTCCTTGTGCTCGTGTGGCCCCGCTGCAGGGTCCCGCCGCGAGCGTGCGAGCGGTGGGGGCAGTGGGGTCCTTCTTCAGAGGTCGGCTACGTCGGCCTGCTTGGCGCGCACGGCCTCGGCCGCCTCACGCAGCCCGGCCAATTCGCTCTCGGTCAGGTCACCCTCGACCACGCGCCGGACGCCCTCGCGCCCGATCTCGGCCTCGACACCCAGGTACACCCCGGAGATGCCGTACTCGCCGTCCACCCAGGCGCAGACGGGCATGACCGCGCCGGAGTCCTCCATGACCGCGCGGGCCATGCGTGCCGCCGCGGCCGACGGCGCGTAGTACGCCGACCCTGTCTTCAGCAGGGCCACGACCTCCGCACCGCCGTTGCGGGTGCGGTCGACGAGGTGCTCGATGCGATCGGCCGGCAGGACGTCGGCCAGCGGCTTGCCGTCGACGGTGCAGCGCGAGGGCACCGGCACCATCGTGTCGCCGTGCGAGCCGAGGGTCAGGGTGCGCACCGAGGCCACCGGGACGCCGAGCTCCTCCGCGACGTTGTTGGTGAACCGGGCGGTGTCGAGCATGCCGGCCTGGCCCATCACCCGGTTCTTCGGGAAGCCGGTCGCCAGCTGCGCCAGGGCGGTCATCTCGTCCAGCGGGTTGGAGACGACGATGACCACGGCGTCCGGCGAGGTCTGCGCGATGTTCTCGGCGACCTGCCGCACGATCTTGGCGTTGGTCTCGATCAGGTCCATCCGGCTCATGCCGGGCTTGCGGGGCAGCCCCGCGGTGATGACGACGACGTCCGAGCCCTCGGTGCCCTCGTACGAACCGCCGCCGACACCGACGACCTTCGTCTCGAAGCCCTCGATCGGCCGGGACTGGTTCATGTCGAGGGCGATGCCCTCGGGCTTGCCCTCCACGATGTCGGTGAGCACGACCGTCTCGAAGAGGTCGTACTCCGCGAGGCGGAGGGCTGTGGTCGAGCCGTAGAACCCGGCACCGACGACGGTCACCTTGCCGTTCCTGGGCTGCTCTGCCATGGCGGCCAACCTATCGCTGAGAGCGGACCACCGCCTGAGCGGGTCGCGCGCCCCGCCAGGAGGGTCCTCCTTCAGCTACCGGGGATGGCGAGGGCGAAGGCGGTGAGGGTGACCCCGACCCCCACGAGCAGGACGACGTCCACCGGCCGGCTGCGGACGGCGAGGAAACCCACCCGGCGCAGCGGCAGCAGTAACCGGAGCACCCCGCCGCCGACGAGGACCAGGCCGACGACGACCAGGCCGCGCCGCCAGTGCTCGAAGGTCACCATGAGCAGGCCCACCGCCACCCCGACCAGCACCGCGAGCAGCGGCAGCTGCCGGAGCAGGCCGGCCAGGAAGGGCCGGCGGGTGTAGAGCGGCGGGCGGGACATCAGGAGGTCAGCATCTCCTCGGCCGCGGCCTGCTCGGCGGCGAGGACGACGTTCTGCAGCAGCATCGCGCGGGTCATCGGGCCGACCCCGCCGGGGTTGGGGGCGACGAACCCGGCGACGTCGACGACGTCCTTGGCGACGTCCCCGGCGATCTTGCCGTCCACCCGGCTGACGCCCACGTCGAGGACCGCGGCCCCGGGCTTGACGACGTCCGCGGTGACCAGCCCGGGTACGCCCGCGGCGGCGACGACGATGTCGGCCCGTCGCAGGTGGGCGGCCAGGTCCCGGGTCCCGGTGTGGCAGAGGGTGACCGTCGCGTTCTCCGTGCGCCGGGTCAGCAGCAGCCCCAGCGGCCGGCCGACGGTGATCCCGCGGCCGACGACCACGACCTCCGCGCCGGCGATCGGGACGCCGTACCGGCGCAACAGCTCGACGATGCCCACCGGGGTGCACGGCAGCGGGCCGGGCACGTTGAGGACCAGCCGGCCGAGGTTGACCGGGTGCAGGCCGTCGGCGTCCTTGGCCGGGTCCATGCGCTCGAGGACGACGCTCTCCTCGATCCCCTTCGGCAGCGGCAGCTGGACGATGTAGCCGGTGCACGCGGGGTCGGCGTTGAGCTCCTCGACGACGGCGAGGACGTCCTCGAGCGTGGCCGTGGCGGGCAGCTCGCGCTGGATGCTGGCGATGCCGACCTGGGCGCAGTCCGAGTGCTTGGCGTTGACGTACCAGCGGCTGCCGGGGTCGTCACCGACGAGCAGCGTGCCGAGGCCGGGCCGGTGGCCGGCGGCGGTGAGGGCGGCGACGCGTTCGGTCAGCTCCGCCCGGATGGCTGCTGCGGTGGCCTTGCCGTCGAGGATCGTCGCGGGCACGGCCGACAGTCTGCCCGAGAGCGCTCCACGCGACCGACCGCGGCCCTACCCTCGCAGGACAGCGGGCGCCTTCCCCGCCTGCCGATCCGCGAGGAGAGCAGATGACCGAGCGCGACCAGTCCCCGGCCGGCACGCAGCGCGGCAGCGGTGACTGGCGGGAGCAGACCAGTCCGGGGCTCGTGCCGATGGGCGGCCCGCAGACCGACGCCGGGCCGGCCGGGAACGCCGGGGCGACGTCCTACACCGCGCCGGAGTACTCGACCAGGCCGGTGACCGTCCGGCGTCCCGACACCTTCGCCAGCCTGCTGCTCATCCTGGCGGGCATCGCCGCCGCAGTGAGCCTGCTCCTGCGCTGGCTGCCCGGCAGCGACCTGACGGGGCTCGACCTGGTCCGCCGCGGCTTCGACGACGTGGGGCAGGGCTTCGGGCGGCTGTTCGAGACCGGGTTCTGGCAGCCCATGGCCGTGATCCTCGGCGGCGGGGTGCTGTTCGTCCTGGGCCTGCTCATGGTGGTGCCGGCCCGCACGCACCGGTTCCTCGGGGTCCTCGCGCTGCTGGTCAGCCTGGTGGCCGCGGCGGGCGTGGTGGTGCCGCTGGCGGGCATCGGCTGGGACGTCGCCGAGATCGACACGGGGTTCTGGTTCGCCGTCGCCGTCCCGGTGCTGGGCCTGCTCGGCGCCCTCAAGGCGATGTTCACCGGCCCGAAGTACGGGACCCACGGCCCCCGCGACTGAGGCCTGGCCACCCGTCAGTCCGCGACGAGGGCGCCGTGGGCGCGGGCGAACTGCACCGCCTGGACCAGGTCCACCCGCACGCCGGTGAGGTCGAGCGCCCGCCAGTGGACCGCGTCGGTCGACGCGCCGCGTAGATCGGCGCCGCGCAGCTTGGCGCCCTGCAGCCGGGCGCGGTCGAGGTCGGCGCCGGTCAGGTCGCTCTCGCGCAGGTCGGCGTCGGTCAGGTCGGCCTCCCGGAACCGCTGACCGGACAGGTCCAGGCCGGAGAGGTCGACCCCGCGCAGCGACGTCCACGACCAGTCGCAGTCGGTCGAGGTCATCGGCCGCAGCTGCGCACTGGGGAACTGCGAGCCGGTGAGCTTGCAGCCCTCCCAGACGACGTCGAACAGCCGCGCGCGGTCGAACCGGCAGGACAGGAACGCCGTCCCCTGGTGCCGGGAGCCGCCCATCCGGACGCCGGTCAGCACGCAGGAGTCGAACACACAGCGGCGGGTGACCAGCTCCTCCAGCCCGGCGTCGTCGAACCGGCAGCGGGTGAACGTCACGTTGTCGAGCTGCGCCCCCCACCAGTCGACCCGGGCGAGGTCGGCGCCCTCGACCTGCGCGCCCGGCTCGGGTGGACGGACGTGCGGCTTCGGCCCCGTGTGGGGACCCGCGCCGAGCTTGCGAGGTGTGGGGGGCACGGGGTCCTGTCTCAGTGGGCGAAGTGGCGGGTGCCCGTCAGGTACAGCGGCACGCCCGCGGCCGCCGCGGCCGCGATGACCTCCTCGTCGCGCACCGACCCGCCCGGCTGGACGACCGCGCGCACCCCGGCGTCGAGCAGCACCTGCAGCCCGTCGGCGAACGGGAAGAACGCGTCGGAGGCGGCGACCGAGCCCGCGGCCCGCTCCCCCGCCCGCGCGACGGCCAGCCGGGCGGCGTCCACCCGGTTCACCTGACCCATCCCCACGCCGACGGTCGCCTTGTCGTGGGCCAGCAGGATCGCATTGCTGCGCACCGCGCGCACGCTGCGCCAGGCGAACACCAGGTCGTCGAGGCCGGCGGCGTCCAGCGGCTCGCCGGTGGCCAGCGTCCAGGTCGTGGGGTCGTCGCCGGGGGCGTCGATGCGGTCGACGGTCTGCAGCAGCAGCCCGCCGCTGATCGGCCGCAGCTCGGTCGCGGAGACGCTGGCTTCGGGCAGCCGCAGCAGCCGGATGTTCTTCTTGGCGGTGAGCACCTGCAGGGCGTCGTCGGTGAACGACGGCGCGGCCACCACCTCGGTGAAGACGCCGGCGACCTGCTCGGCCATTGCCAGGTCGACCTCGCGGTTGGCCGCGATGACGCCACCGAAGGCGGACACCGGGTCGCAGGCGTGCGCCTTGCGGTGCGCCGAGGCGATGTCGGTGCCGACGGCGATGCCGCAGGGGTTGGCGTGCTTGATGATCGCCACGCAGGGGTCGGCGTGGTCGGAGGCGGCCCGCACCGCGGCGTCGGTGTCGACGTAGTTGTTGTAGGACATCTCCTTGCCGTGCAGCTGCTCGGCGTGCGCCAGCCCCGGCTGCCCCCCGCGGTAGAGCGCGGCCCGCTGGTGCGGGTTCTCGCCGTAGCGCAGCACGTCGGCGCGCTCCCAGCTCGCGCCGACCCACGCCGGGAAGCCGGACTCGTCGTCGGGCGCCACCACGTTGCCGAGCCAGGACGCGACGGCGATGTCGTAGGTGGCGGTGTGCCGGAACGCGGCCACGGCGAGGCGCTGCCGCTCCGGCAGGGTGAAGCCCCCGGACGCGACGGCGGCCAGGACGTCGCCGTAGCGGGCCGGGTCGACGACGACGGCGACCGACGGGTGGTTCTTGGCCGCCGCGCGCACCATCGCCGGGCCGCCGATGTCGATCTGCTCGACGCACTCGTCGGGGGTGGCGCCGGAGAGCACCGTCTCGGTGAACGGGTAGAGGTTGACCACGACGAGGTCGAACGGCGCCACGTCGAGGTCGTCGAGCTGCTGCACGTGCTCGGGCTTGCGGCGGTCGGCCAGGATGCCGGCGTGGACGGCGGGGTGCAGGGTCTTCACCCGCCCGTCGAGGCACTCGGGGAAGCCGGTGACCTGCTCGACGGGGGTGACCGGCACGCCGGCGTCGGCGATCCGCCGGGCGGTGGCGCCGGTGCTCACCAGCTCCACGCCGGCGTCGGCCAGACCGCGGGCCAGCTCCTCGATCCCGGCCTTGTCGTAGACGCCGAGCAGGGCGCGGCGGATCGGGGTGCGGTCGCTCATCGGGGGTCCTCCGTGTGCTGGGTGACGAGTCGCGCCACCGTCTCCACCAGGAGCTCGCGCTCCACGGCCTTGATCCGTTCGTGCAGCCGGGCCTCGTCGTCCCCGTCGAGCACGGGCACCTCGCGCTGGGCGAGCACGGGGCCGGTGTCGACGCCGGCGTCGACCAGGTGCACGGTGCTGCCGGTGACCTCCACCCCCGCGGCCAGCGCGTCCCGCACGGCGTGCGCCCCGGGGAAGGCGGGGAGCAGCGCGGGGTGGGTGTTGACGAGCCGGCCGCCGAAGGCGTCCAGCACCGCCGGGCCGACGATCTTCATGAACCCGGCGGAGACCACCAGGTCCGGCCGGTGCTCGGCGATGGCGCCGGCCAGGGCGCGGTCCCACGCGGCGCGGTCGGGGTGGTCGCGCAGGGCGCAGACGAAGGTCGGGATCCCGCGGCGGCGGGCGTGCTCGAGCCCGGCCGCGTCGCGGTCCCCGCCCACGGCGACGACGGTCGCGGGGTACCCGGGGTCGTCGGTGGCGTCCAGCAGGGCCGCGCACAGCGAGCCGGTCCCGGACAGCAGGACGACCACCCGCGCCCGCGGGAACGGCTCGGGAGCGGGCACGCCAGCGACCCTAGCCGGGGGCCGCCGACGGCCCGCTCGACGGGGGGCCGGAGGACTCAGCCGAGCGAGCGCCAGCGGGCGATCGCGGCGCCGACAGCGGCGGCGATCCCCGCCTGGGCGGCGACGGCGAGCCCCGTGGCGACACCGGGCGCGCCCACCTCGGCCAGCGCACCGTCGCCGAGCGACCCGCCGGCCACCCAGGCGAACAGGCCGCAGGCCAGGCCCAGGAGGACGCCGGTGAGCACGCCCCACAGCCCGGCGGTCACCGAGCCGCCGTCCTCGTCGTCCAGCCGGCGACCGAGGGCGACCCCGGCGACCAGCCCGGCCAGCGCGGGCACCGCCTGGGACACGAACGCGACGAGCGGGACGGCCTGGGTGTCGGGGAGCGCCGCGAGCAGCGGCAGCGCCGGCACCGCGCCCAGCGTGACGCCGTGCACCGACACGAGCGTGCCCGTGCCGACGACGAAGCCCGGCCCGGCGGCCAGCCCGATCGCGGCGGCGGCCGCGTTCGGCAGCAGGAGCACGCCGAGCGCCAGCAATCCGACCGTCCCGGCGCCGGCACCGCCCAGTGCCCCGGACAGCGCGGCGTACCCCCGGGTGTCCGACGCCAGCGCCACCGCCACCACCGCCAGGCCCAGGGCCAGCGCGGCCAGGAACCCGGCCAGCACCGCGCGCAGCACCGGCCGCACCGGTGTGGGCAGCCGGTCCAGCACCGGGTCGAGGACGCCGGACTCGCGCACCGTGCCCCAGCCGGCGGCCACTCCGGCCAGCACCGCGCTGCCGAGGAGGCAGCGCAGCAGGTCGACGTCGGCTCCCGGCCCGTCGACGGCGAGCCCCACGAGCAACGCCACCAGGACGTGCGTGGCGACCAGCGCGCCCAGGACGGCGCCGACGTCCCGGATCTCCCGGACGTCGCAGGCCCGGACGACGCCGCGGCCGGCGCGCGACAGCCCCCACGCGACGGCGAGGGTCAGCAGCAGCGGGGCCAGCACCAGCGGGCCGGACCCGAGGGTGAGGCCGCCCCCGTGGGCCAGCAGCCACAGCCGGCCGGCCAGCCGGGCGGACCCCGCGACCGGCAGGCCGCCGGCCGGGTCGAGGGTCTGCACGACCACGACCGCCAGCCCGAGTCCCAGGAGCCCGAGGACCGAGACCGCCGTGGCGGCCACCACCGCCAGCACGGGACCGGTCCGGGGCCCACGAGCGGCGGACTCCCGCTGCCCGGGGAGGGTCAGTCGTGCGAGCAGGGAGACCACCCCTCCACTGTCCCAAGGCCGGACCACGATCGCCGGGATCCGCGCCCAACGGTCCGCACAAAGCCGACGGGGGCCGGCGGCCCCGTGGCCGCCGACCCCCGTCGTCGGAGTCGGTTCGTGCTCGTCAGGCGCTGCCCGAGGGCTGCCCGGACCCGGAGGCGGTGGACCCGCCCTCGCCGGTCCCGGGGTCGTTGCCCGGAGCCGTTCCGGCACCCGGCGCGGACGGCGGCTGGGCCGGACCGGCCTGACCGGGAGCCTGCTGACCGGGAGCCTGGTGGCCGGGAGCCTGGTGGCCGGGAGCCTGGTGGCCGTAGGACTGCCCGGCGCCCGGCTGGCCGTACGGCTGCTGACCGTAGGCCTGCTGCTGACCGTAGGGCTGTTGGCCGTAGGACTGCTGCTGCCCGCCGGGAGCACCGAACTGCGGCCCCGGCTGGTTGGCCCACTGGCCGGCGTCGGCCGGCCCACCCGACAGTGCGGGGCGGTTCTTCAGCTCAGGCAGCAGGGCGAGGACGGCGAAGGCGAGGATCGCCAGGGCGACGAGGAAGCCGAGCAGAGCCCAAACGGAGAACGAGAAGCCCTCGCTGAACGAGTCCAGCCAGCCCAGGAGGGCGAACAGCACGCCCACGGCCGCGAGCCCCACGGTGACGAAGGACCGCGGGAAACCCAGCCGCAGCGGGACCAGCGCCGGCAGGACGGCCCAGACCCCCGCCAGCAGGAAGAAGAAGAAGGCCGTCTTCACCTGGCCCGACGCCCAGCCGCTGAAGCTGAAGTCGGTGCCGAAGAAGGCGTCGTCGAACTGGTACCAGGGGAAGAAGGAGAGCACGAGGAACAGCAGGGCGCCGCCCGCGACGACGTAGTCGCCCGTCTTCAGCCGCTTGAGGTCGAAGCCGGCACCGCCCGCGGTGCCGGCCGGGCGGCCGTAGGGACCCTGGCCGTACGGCTGCTGACCGTAGGGGCTCTGGCCGTAGGGCGGCTGGCCGTAGCCCGGCTGCCCGTACCCCGGCTGCCCGTACCCCGGCTGCCCGTACCCCGGCTGCCCGTATCCCGGCGGGTAGCCCGGCTGCCCGTAGGGCTGCTGAGGGGGCTGGCCGTAGGGCTGCCCCGGCTGGCCGCCGTACTGCGGCTGCTGCCCGTACCCCGGAGGCTGCTGCCCGGCGTAGCCGGGCTGCTGCCCGGCGTAGCCGGGCTGCTGCCCGTAGCCCGGCTGCCCGTGCTGCGGCTGCTGCCCGTACGGCGAGGACTGCCCGTACTGCGGAGGCTGCTGCCCGGGCTGAGGCTGACCGGCCTGCTGTCCGTACGAGGACTGCCCCGGCTGCTGGCCGTACTGCGGCTGCCCGGGCTGCTGGTCGTGGCCCGGCTCCCCGTGACCGCCCGGGGGTGGCGGCGGCTGGCTGGTCATCGCGGGGCGCTCCTCGGTAGTTGCGTGATCACTGACGCAATGCTGGTCAGCGGTCGAGACGGGCGGCGACGCGGCACGCCCGGGCGTCGCCGTCCGTGACGGTATCGAGTCCCCCTGCAGACACCGCTGCCCGGCGACCTCGGGTGAGGTCACCGGGCAGCGGTGTACCGGTCGTCACCGGCGTGGCGGGTCGCTCCGTCAGCCGACGATGGCACGGGCCGGCTTCCGCCCCTGCTCCGCTCCTCGGTCGCTGGCGCTCCCTGCGATGCTCACGGCAGCGTCAGCCGACGACGGCACGGGCCGGCTTCCGCCCCCGCTCCGCTCCTCGGTCGCTGGCGCTCCCCGCGATGCTCACGGCAGCGTCAGCCGACGATCTCCCGCATCAGGCGCGCGGTCTCCGACGGCGTCTTGCCCACGCGAACGCCGGCGGCCTCGAGGGCCTCCTTCTTGGCCTGCGCGGTGCCGGCCGAGCCGGACACGATCGCCCCGGCGTGGCCCATGGTCTTGCCCTCGGGCGCGGTGAAGCCGGCGACGTAGCCGACGACCGGCTTGGTGACGTTGGCCTTGATGAAGTCGGCGGCCCGCTCCTCGGCGTCCCCACCGATCTCACCGATCATCACGATGGCCTCGGTCTCCGAGTCGTCCTGGAAGGCCTGCAGGCAGTCGATGTGCGTGGTGCCGATGACCGGGTCGCCGCCGATGCCGACGCAGGTGGAGAACCCGATGTCGCGGAGCTCGTACATCATCTGGTAGGTCAGCGTGCCGGACTTGCTGACCAGCCCGATCTTGCCCTGCTTGGTGATGTTGGCCGGGATGATGCCGGCGTTCGACCGCCCGGGGCTGATCAGGCCGGGGCAGTTGGGCCCGATGATCCGGGTGGAACCGCCCTGGGCGTGCGCCCAGAAGTGGGTCGAGTCGTGCACCGGGATGCCCTCGGTGATGACGACGGCGAGCCCGATCTGGGCGTCGACGGCCTCGATGACGGCGGCCTTCGCACCGGCCGGCGGCACGAAGATGACGCTGACGTCGGCGCCGGTCTCCTTCATCGCCTCGGCGACCGAGCCGTACACCGGCACGCTGGCGCCGCCGTCGAAGTCGACGTTCTGGCCGGCCTTCTTGGGGTTCACCCCGCCGACGATCGACGTGCCCGAGGCCAGCATGCGCTGGGTGTGCTTGCGCCCCTCGGAGCCGGTCATGCCCTGGACGATGACCTTGCTGTTCTCGTTGAGGAAGATCGACATCTCTGTTGTGTCCTGTCGGAGTCGGGGCGGTCAGGCGGCGGCGAGCTCGGCGGCCCGGCGCGCAGCGCCGTCCATCGTGTCGACCAGGGTGACCAGCGGGTGGTTGGCCTCGGCGAGGATCCGCCGGCCCTCCTCGACGTTGTTCCCGTCCAGCCGGACGACCAGCGGCTTGGTCGCTTCGTCGCCGAGGAGCTTCAGCGCGGACACGATGCCGTTGGCCACCGCGTCGCAGGCAGTGATGCCTCCGAACACGTTGACGAACACGCTCTTCACGGCCGGGTCGGACAGGATGATGTGCAGGCCGTTGGCCATGACCTCGGCCGAGGCGCCGCCACCGATGTCGAGGAAGTTGGCCGGCTTGACCCCGCCGAACTCCTCACCGGCGTAGGCGACGACGTCCAGCGTGCTCATCACGAGCCCGGCGCCGTTGCCGATGATCCCGACCTCGCCGTCGAGCTTGACGTAGTTGAGGTCCTTCTCCTTGGCCGCGGCCTCGAGCGGGTCGGCCGAGGCGCTGTCCTCGAGCTCCTCGTGCTGCGGGTGCCGGAAGCGGGCGTTGTCGTCGAGGGTGACCTTCGCGTCCAGCGCGAGGACCGTGCCGTCGGGCGCCTTGGCCAGCGGGTTGACCTCGACCAGCGTGGCGTCCTCGGCGCTGAAGGTGTCCCACAGCTGGACGGCGATGGCGATGACCTGGTCGCGGACCTCGGCGGGGAAGCCGGCGGCGTCGACGATCTCGGCGGCCTTGGCGGTGTCGACACCGACGGTGGCGTCGACGGGGATGCGGGCCAGCGCCTCCGGGCGCTCGACGGCCAGCTGCTCGATCTCCATGCCGCCCTCGACGCTGGCCATCGCCAGGAAGGTGCGGTTGGCGCGGTCGAGCAGGTAGGAGAAGTAGTACTCCTCGGCGATGTCGCTGGCCTGGGCCACCATCACGCGGTGGGTGATGTGGCCCTTGATGTCCAGGCCGAGGATGTCCTGGGCGCGGGCGCGCGCGTCCTCGGCGTTGTCGGCGAGCTTGACGCCGCCGGCCTTGCCGCGGCCACCGGTCTTCACCTGCGCCTTGACGACGACGGTGGTCCCGATCTCGCGGGCGATCGCCTCGGCCTGCTCGGGGGTCTCGGCGACGCCGCCGGGGAGGACGGGTACGCCGTGGGAGGCCAGAAGGTCACGGGCCTGGTACTCGAAGAGATCCACGAACGAGCACGGTAACGCCCGGCGGACCGCGTCGTCCCACCGGCACCAGGAGGCGTGCTCGGCATCACACCGGCCGCCAGCGCGATTCTGCGGAGCGGAAGCCGCACCGCCGGCGGGACCGCCTCAGGCGGCCCGCGACGGACGGCGCAAGCGCCAGGCCAGCGCGGTCAGGACGGCGTACCCGAGCCCGGCCACGAGCAGCCCGGCACCGGGCAGCGTCCACTCCAGCTGGTCGGAGACGGCGGCGTCGCGCAGGCCGGACAGCGCCGCCGCGAGGACGACGGTGGCGATCGCCAGCAGGCCGCCGACCGCGGCGAGCCGGGGCCGCAGCGAGGGTGCCAGCACCGAGCACAGGACGACGGCCCCAGCCAGGAGCAGCCCGCCCAGCAGCGCCAGGCCGGGCCGCTCGAGCAGCCCCTGCGGGCCGTCCTGCTCGACGACCGTCTGCATCCCCGTCGCCGGGTCGGTGACGATCCGATCGGGGACGTCGGCCGCGGGCAGCACCAGGCACAGGACGGTGCCCACCCCGAGGAGCGTGGCGACGCCGGCCAGCGTCGGGCGGGCGGGGTCGAGCGAGCCGCCGTCCTCCATGACGGTCCGCCCCCAGGCGAGCGCGGCGACCAGGCCCGCCAGCACGGTCAGTCCGAGCGAGACCGCGCCCAGCACCCACCCCGCGCCGATCTGCACCGAGCTGGTCAGCACCTCCCGGCCGGCCAGCACCTCCACCGCCGGACGGACGGTCGAGGCCTGGGCCCGGTAGACCTCGATGAGCAGCAGGCCGAGGGCCAGCGCCCCGGCCACGCCGGCGTACGCCAGGCCCAGCCGGGGGACGCGCCCCGCCGCGAGGACGCCGCCGACGACCGCGCCGACGAGCGGCGTGAGCAGGACGACCAGTGCCCCGCCGAACCCCCCGGCCTGGGCGACGTCCTGGCCGCCCACGACCAGATAGGTCGGGAAGGCGCCGGCCACCCCGGCGAGGCCGGCGAGGACGAGCAGCACCCCGCACAGGCGCGCGACCGCCGGCACGTCGCCGACGACCAGGCCGTCGGCGGGACCCACCGGCGCGGGATCGGCAGCGGGCCGGCGGGGCCCGGCGCGACGGGCGGACGCCGCCCGGGCCGAGGAGGGCACCGCACTGTTCCGGTCGGCGCCCCGCTCGGGGCCGGCGGCCCGGACGCGGTCGCGGTTCCGGGTGGAGCCATCGCGGGCGGCCACGGTTCCCCCTTCGTCGGGTAGGTCACGAACCGGCGTCGATCCGGCCTCGGCGCGGCCAAGTCGTGTGACGGCTGTCACACGACAGCTTTACCGTCGGGTTAACCGGGCATTGGCAGAGGGCGGCACTCACCACCGGCCGACGTCGAACCCGGGCTCCACCGGTGGTCACGAACGGGGAGGGACACGATGATGCGCCCACTCGGCGACCCGGAGTCCGAACCAGCCTCGCACACGACGACCGCCGATCCGCGGACGCCCCGGGGCGGCCTGCGCTCCCTGGTGACCCGCACCGCCCTGACCGGCGGGATCACCGAACTGGCCCTCGTCGGGGCACACGTGCTCATGTACCCACTGGGCGCCCGCACCGACCCGCTGCGCGTCGACCCGCGGTGTCGCCCCGGTGACCAGCCGCCCGACGTACGGGCGCTGTTCGCCGCCGACCCGTTGGCCGCGCGCGTCCCCGTGGTCCTCGTGCACGGCCTGGTGGACAACCACTCGATCTTCGCGGTGATGCGCCGCAGCCTCCGGCGGCGCGGGTTCGCCCACGTCTGCTCCTGGAACTACAGCCCCCTGCTCTCCGACGTCGCCCGCGGCGCCCGGGACCTCGGCGCCCACCTGGAGCGGATCTGCGAGCAGACCGGACACGACCGAGTACACGTGGTCGGCCACAGCCTGGGCGGGCTCATCGCCCGCTACCACGTCCAGCGGCAGGGCGGCGACCGCCGGGTGGAGCAACTGGTGACCCTCGGGACGCCGCACCAGGGCTCGGTCCTGGCCCACCTGCTGCCGACGCCGCTGGTCCGCCAGCTGCGCCCGGGCTCGCCGGTGCTGCGGGAGCTGGCCGAGCCGGCGCGCGGCGTGCGCACCCCGGTGACCGCCATCTACAGCGACCTCGACCAGGTCGTCATCCCCACGGCTGCCGGGCGCTGCGACCACCCCGACCTGCAGGCGCGCAACGTGCTCGTCCGCGGGGTCGGCCACACCTCGTTGCCCTTCCACCGCGGCGTGCTCGACGAGGTCGCCGCCACCCTGGCCGGGGTGCGCACCCCGCAGGCGCTCCGGCCGGCACCGACCGCCGTCGCCTGAGCCGCTCCCCGCTCCTCCGCCCGCCGGATGCCGTCGGGCCCTCGGACGCCTCACGCAGATCACACGTTGCAGACAAGGCGACACGGAGTGTCGTTGACCCTCGGCGACCTGACAGAACGTTACGGTCCGATCACGGCGCCGACACCCGTCGGCGGGCGTCCTGCCGGACGCCTCAACCGCCGTCGCTCCCCCGACGGTGTGCCTCCTGGCACCGGTCGGGAGGGTCGCTGACGAAGAAGGTGCTCCGTGACCCCGCAGACCGGGCCTGCACTGTTGGAGCGACCCAGGACCGACCGGAAGCCGGGTCCGGTCGTCCCGGCCCCGCGCTCCTCCACCGAGCCCGTCGCCGACGTCCCGGCGCCCGTCCCGACCGCCGACGACACCGCCGAGGCGCCCACCCGGCGCCGCGCGGTGCCGCGTCCGCCGGGTCGGCGCGGTCCCCTGTGGCTGGCCGCGCTGGTCGCCGGCGCCGTGGTCGCCGCGCTGCCCAGCGCGCTCGGGTCCGACGCCGGCGACCTCAGCGTCAGCGCCGCCGAGTACGGCCTCGGCACCGCCTCCGACGTCGGCCTGATCAGCGACATGGAGGACGCCGGGGTGCGCCGCGGCATCACCGAGGCAGAGGCCCAGGCCCGCCTCGGCGAGCTGGCCGCCTCCCGTGCCGCGCGCGAGCCGAAGACCGTCCTGCCGACCCCGAGCCGGATGAGCACCTGCTTCTGCATGCGCTGGGGCACGATGCACTGGGGCATCGACCTGGCCGCGCCGCTGGGCACGCCGATCGTCGCCGCCGTGGACGGCGTCGTCATCCGCGCCGGCGCCGCCTCCGGCTACGGCAACGCGATCTACATCCAGGACGCCGACGGCAACGTCCACATCTACGGCCACATGCGCTACTACTCGGTGAAGGCCGGCGACATCGTGCACGCCGGTGACCAGATCGCCAAGGTCGGTAGCGAGGGCCAGTCGACCGGGCCGCACCTGCACTACGAGATCCACCGCGGCGGCATGACCGGCCGGCCCATCGACCCCCAGCAGTACCTGGCCGACCACGGCGTCGCTCTTTGATTGGTCGGCCTCCGGCCGACACCGCGGCCACGTGCCCGCCCGCTGTGCCGGTGTTCCTCGTGCTCTGCGGGCGCTGCAGGACCCGCAGAGCACGAGGAACACCCGCAAATCCCCGGGCCGGGCGACCTGGCCGCGCGACCCTTCGGGCCCCCTCGTCGACGCTAGAGCTTGACGAGCGGGGCGTAGCGCAGCACGAGGCGCTTGGTGCCGCCCGAGCCGAAGTCGACCGTCGCCTGGGCCTTGTCGCCGGCGCCGGTGACCTCGACGACGGTGCCCAGGCCGAACGCGTCGTGGCTGACGCGGTCCCCGACCTCCACCGAGATCACGGCGCGGTTGCCCGCCCCGCCGCGCAGCCCGCCGGTCGACAGCCCGGTGGCGGCCACCCGCTGCTGCGCCGACCGGTACCCGGTGCTCGGTGCCGGCACCGGCTCCTTCCCCGCCCAGTGCACGGTGTCCCCGGGCAGCTCGTCGAGGAAGCGGGACGGCGGGTTGTACGCCGGCTGGCCCCAGCTGGTGCGCACCGTCGCCCGGGAGAGGAACAACCGCTGCTGGGCGCGGGTGATCCCCACGTAGGCCAGCCGGCGCTCCTCCTCCAGCTCCTTGGGGTCCCCGAGGGCCCGCAGGTGCGGGAAGACGCCGTCCTCCATGCCGGTGAGGAAGACGACCGGGAACTCCAGGCCCTTGGCGGTGTGCAGGGTCATCAGCGTCACGACGCCGGCGTCGTCACCCGCGACAGGGATCTGGTCGGCGTCGGCGACGAGCGACACCTGCTCCAGGAAGTCGGTGACCGAGCCCCCCGGGTTGGCCGCCTCAAACTCGGCGGCCACCGAGATGAGCTCGTTGAGGTTGTCGACCCGTCCCTCGTCCTGCGGGTCGGTGCTGGCCTGCAGCTCGGTGAGGTAGCCGGTGCGGTCGAGGATGCTTTCCAGCAGCGCGGCCGGCCCGGAGCCGGTCTCCACCAGCCGCTCGAACTCCTCGAGCAGCGCCACGAACTCCTGGATCGCCTTGAGCGAGCGGGTGGCCAGGTCGCCGATCTCCGCGCACCGCCGCAGGGCCGTGGCGAAGGCGATCCGCTCCCGGTCGGCGAAGTTCTCGACGCAGGTCTCCGCCCGCTCGCCGATGCCGCGCTTGGGCGTGTTGATGACCCGGCGCAGGCTGACGACGTCGGCCGGGTTGGCGACCACCTTGAGGTAGGCCAGCGCGTCGCGGACCTCCTTGCGCTCGTAGAAGCGCACCCCGCCGACCACCTTGTAGGGCATGCCGACGCGGATGAACACCTCCTCGAAGACACGGGAGGCGTTGTTGGTCCGGTAGAAGACGGCGATGTCCTTGGGCCTGGCCTTGCCCTCGTCGACCAGCGCGTCGATCTGCTCGGCGACCCAGGCGGCCTCGTCGTGCTCGTTCTCCGCGACGTAGCCCTCGATGAGCTCGCCGTCCCCGGCGTCGGTCCAGAGGTTCTTCGGACGGCGGCCGGTGTTCTTCGCGATGACCTGGTTGGCCGCCTTGAGGATCCGCTGCGTGGAGCGGTAGTTCTGCTCCAGCAGGATCGTCGTCGCGTCCGGGTAGTCGCGCTCGAACTCGTCGATGTTGCGGATCGTCGCGCCGCGGAAGGCGTAGATCGACTGGTCGGCGTCACCCACGACGCACAGCTCGGCCGGCGGCACCGGCCCCTCCCCGGTCCCCACCAGCTCGCGGACCAGCACGTACTGCGCGTGGTTGGTGTCCTGGTACTCGTCGACCAGGACGTGCCGGAACCGGCGGCGGTAGTGCTCGGCGACGTCCGGGAAGGCCTGCAGCAGGTTGACCGTCGTCATGATCAGGTCGTCGAAGTCCATGGCGTGCGCCTCGCGCAGCCGCCGCTGGTAGAGGGTGTACGCCTCCTTGAGCACCTTCTCCGGCGCCGTGACCGGGGCGAAGGACTCCTCGTCGACCAGCTCGTTCTTCAGGTTCGACACCTGGGCGGCCAGGCTGCGGCCGGGGTAGCGCTTGGCGTCGAGGTCCAGGTCGCGGGCGACCATCGTCATCAGCCGGACCGAGTCGCCCTGGTCGTAGATCGTGAACGACGACTTCATGCCGAGCTTGGCCGCCTCGGCCCGCAGGATCCGCACGCACATCGAGTGGAACGTCGACACCCACATGGCGCGGGCGCGGGGACCGACGAGGGCGGCGACGCGCTCCTTCATCTCCCCGGCGGCCTTGTTGGTGAACGTGATGGCCAGGACCTCGCCGGGCTGCACCCCGCGGGCACCGAGCAGGTAGGCGACCCGATGGGTCAGGACCCGGGTCTTGCCCGAGCCGGCGCCGGCCACGATGAGCAATGGGCTGCCCTCGTGGACGACGGCCTGCCGCTGAGGGCCGTTGAGACCGGCGAGCATCCGGTCCAGCTCCCGCCCCACGGAGCCGGAGGCGGAGCGCTGGAGTGCGGCGGTACCGGGGAGGGCCTGCTGGACGCTGCTCATGACGACACCACTGTAGTTCGGACGGGTGACGCTCCCCGGGGCCGCGGAACGTCCGCCACACCCACCCCGGGACGTCGTGGCGATCACACCCGGAGATGTGGCAGACTCCCCGCCGTGCTCACCGCGCTCAGCTTTTTCTACGGCCACCGGGATCCGGTGTCCGTCACCGCTGGCTGAGCACACGCCGCAACAGACGCCCCGGGCCCGAGGAGCCCGGGGCGTTTCTCGTTCCCGGGGTCCGACGGCCACCCGCCCGCCCTGGAGGAACCCGATGACCGCCACGGTCCCCACCGCCGCCGCTGACGCCGACGAGCGCATCACCGAGCTCCGCGAGCAGATCGACGACTGCGACGCCGAGATCATCCGGCTCGTGCAGCGCCGGTTGGCCGTCTCCCAGCAGATCGGCGAGCTGCGCCGCGCCGCCGGCGGCACCCGGCTGTCGCTGTCCCGCGAGCAGCAGGTGCTGGCCCGCTTCCAGGACGCGCTCGGCCGCGACGGCGCAACCCTCGGCATGATGCTGCTGCGCCAGGGCCGCGGCCGCCTCTGAAGAAGGACCCCGTCCTCCTCACCGCTCGCAGGCTCGCGGCGAGCCTCTGGACGGGGCCGCCCCGGGACGCGGCCGGCTGGGCCGGCCCAGGACCGGGACTCAGCCGCGGCGCGGGTCCATGGGCGGGAAGTCCGCGTGGCGGTGCACCAGCCACCACTGGCCGTCCACCCGCCGGTAGACATGGGTGACCCGCAGCGTCATGGGCCGCCGCTCGCCGCCGTCGACACGGACCACGCCGTGCTCGGAGCCGACGGTGTAGGCGAGGTCCCCGTCCACGTGGACGACGTCGTCGGTCGGGGTGAGCGCCCCGTCGCTGAACCGGCTGCCCACCCACTCGAAGGTGCTCGTCACGTCGGCGTGGCCCTTCTCGATGGGCCCCCACGCACCGAACAGGGTGACGTCGTCCGACCGGGGCCACAGCGCCGCGTACGGGGCCGGGTCGCCCGACCCCATCGCCGCCAGCGCATCCGCCGTCCGCTGCAGGGCCTTGTCGAAGTCCGGGTCCATGTCCGCTCCTCCCCCGGCGGCGCCGCCGCGCCGGGCCACCGGAACCGCCCCGTGGGCTCGCCAGGGTCCTCGGGACCGCGTGGGCACGAAACCCCGGCGGGCGTGTCACGTCCTGGCCGGCCGTCCCGTCTCCATGTGCACCACCCGATGGAGAGGACGACCACCATGGCCCGCATCCCGCTCGACCCGCCCCGCACGCCGGTCACCCGGCTCGCCGAGTGGTACGCGCGCCGGACCTACGGCGCGCTGCCCGACCCGCTGGCCGCCATGGCGCACCACCCGGGGGTCCTGGTCACCGACGCCGGGTTCGAGATGTCCCTGGCCCGCTGGAACCGGCTCGACCGCACGCTCAAGGCGCTGGCCGTCATGGCGTCGGCCGTCGCGATCGGCTGCTCCTGGTGCGTGGACTTCGGCTACTGGATCAGCAGCCAGGAGGGCGTGGACCCCGCGAAGCTGCGGGCGGTCCCGACGTGGCGGGACAGCGACGTGTTCACCGACCTGGAGCGCCAGGTGATGGCCTACGCCGAGGCCGTGACGGCGACGCCACCGGACGTGACCGACGAGATGGTCGCCGCGTTGCGGCGCGAGCTCGACGACGCGCAACTGGTCGAGCTCACCATGATGGTCGCCGTGGAGAACGTCCGGTCGCGCTTCAACTCCGCGCTCGGCCTCACCAGTCAGGGCTTCCGGGACCGCTGCGACCTCCCGGCCGCACCGTGACCGAGCAGCCGTCCCCCTTCGACCGGCACCGGCGGCTGCTGTTCACCGTCGCCTACCAGATGCTGGGCAGCGTCGCCGACGCGGAGGACGTCGTCCAGGACGCGTGGCTGCGCTGGTCGGCGGCCGACCGGTCCGACGTCGCCGACCCGCGGGCCTACCTGGTGCGGATCACCTCCCGGCTGGCCCTGGACCGGCTGGCCGCGGCCCGCACTCGCCGGGAGAGCTACGTCGGACCCTGGCTGCCCGAGCCGCTGCTCACCGGTGCGGCGCCGGTCGCCGGGGCCGCACCGCCGCCGGACCCGGACGACGCCGCCGAGCTCGGCGAGCAGGTCTCGCTGGCGCTGCTGGTGGTCCTGGAGACGCTCTCCCCCGCGGAGCGGGCCGTGTTCGTGCTGCGGGAGGTGTTCGGGCTGCCGGCCGCGGAGGTGGCCGCCACCCTGGGCCGCAGCGAGGCCGCCGTCCGGCAGATGGCCCACCGCGCCCGCGAGCACGTGCAGGCCCGGCAGCCGCGCTTCGACGCCGATCGGGCGGCGCAGCGGACGGTGACCGAGCGCTTCCTGGCCGCCTGCGCCGGTGGGGACGTCGACGCGCTCCTGGCCGCGCTCGCCCCCGACGTGGTGCTGATCTCCGACGGCGGGGGCCGGGCGAAGGCGGCGCTGCGGCCGATCTCCGGAGCGGACAAGGTGGCCCGCTTCCTGCTGGCGACGGCCGCCCAGGGCCTGGCCGTCCCGGACCTGCGCATCGAGGTGGCCGACCTCAACGGCGCACCGGGCGTCGTCCTGTGGTCCGGGGCCGCGCCGTTCCTGACGCTGTCCCTCGTGCTCGTCGGCGGGCACGTCCAGCAGGTGCTGGTCGTCCGCAACCCCGACAAGCTGCGCGGGCTCGCGGCCGGTCAGCCGGCGAGGACCGCCCACCCGGCCAGCAGCCCGGGGACGGCGGAGGCCGGGACCGGCCGGCCGAGCAGGTAGCCCTGCGCCCGGGGGCAGCCGAGACCGCGCAGGGTGGCGAGCTGCCCGGGGCGCTCGACCCCCTCGGCGACCACCGGCAGGCCGATGTCGCGGGCCAGCCGGAGGACGGCGCCGAGCAGCGTCGCCGCCCGCGGGTCGCTGTCGCTGCGCTCGAGGAACGACCGGTCGATCTTCACCGAGTCCAGCGGCAGCGTGCGCAGCCGGGCCAGCGAGGACTGGCCGACGCCGAAGTCGTCGAGGCACACCCCGACGCCGAGGGCCCGGAGCCGGGTGAGCACCCGCTCGGCCGCTTCCGGATCGGGGAGCAGACCCCGCTCGGTCAGCTCGAGGACCAGCTGCCCGGGGGCCAGTCCGTGCCGGGCGACCAGCTCCCCGACGGTGGCGACGAAGGTGGGCGCGGCCAGGGACGACGGTGCCACGTTGACGTGCACCGCCACCGGCGCGCCGCGGTCCGCGGACCAGCCGGCCACCCGCGCGCAGGCCTCGCCGAGCAGCTGCACGGTGAGCTCGTCGATGAGCCCGGTGCGCTCGACGACCGGCACGAAGACGTCGGGACCGACCTCGACGCCGTCGGGCCGCCACCGGGCCAGCGCCTCGAGCGCCACGACACGGTGCGTCCCCAGCTCGACGATCGGCTGGTACTCCAGCGTGACCTCGCGCTCGGCGACGGCCACGCGCACCCGCTCGCGCAGCTCCCCCTCCTCCACCTCCAGGAGGTTGAGGCCGGACGTGTAGGCCACGACCTGGTCCTTGCCCGCGCGCTTGGCGGCGTACATGGCCAGGTCCGAGCGGACCAGGAGCTCGTCGACGTCCACGGTGGCGTCACTCGCCCCGAGCGTGCTGACGCCGACGCTGGCGCGGACCGACAGGGACCGTCCGCCGACGGACACCGGCCCGCGGAGCGCCTCCAGCAGCCGCGTCGTGGTGGCGGAGGTGTCGGCGCCGTCCTCGAGCAGGACGGCGAACTCGTCCCCGCCGAGCCGGGCCACCGTGTCGCCGATGCGCACCGCGTCCCGCAGCCGCTCGGCGACCCTGACCAGCAGCTGGTCCCCGGTGGCGTGGCCCAGCGTGTCGTTGACGACCTTGAAGTCGTCGAGGTCGAGGAACACCACGGACACCGGGCGGAGGTCGCGGCGGTGCAGCTGCAGCGCGTGCTGCAGGCGGTCGCGGAACAGGGCCCGGTTGGCCAGCCCGGTGAGGCCGTCGTGGAAGGCCTGGTGGCGCAGCATCGTCTCGCGCCCGGCCAGCTCGCCGGCCAAGCGGACGTTGTCCCGCAGCGCCACGAACTGGCGGCTGAGCAGCAGGGTGATGACGACGGTGGCCAGGAGCATCTCCGCCCGGCCGAGTGGGCGTCCGACCATGGTCACCGTCAGGCTGCTGGTCAGGGCCGCGGCCACCGGCAGGTACGGGAGGAAGGTGGTGCGCACGCCCCGGCCGCGCGCCGTGGCCGCCCCACCGGGCGCGCCGGCCCGGGAGAGGGCACCCGCCGCGGCGATGGCGAGGAAGGCCAGGACCCAGCCGCCGTCGACGACCCCGCCGTCGTAGGCGCTGGTCGACTGGAGGAACGCGAACGCGCTGTCGGAGACGCTGAGCGCGACCAGCCCGGCGCCCACCAGCAGCAGGTCGGCGTCGCGGCGCCGACTGCGCGCGAGGGTGAGCAGGGTCAGGACGACGAGCAGGACGTCGAGGACCGGGTAGGCCACCAGGAGCAGGGTCTCCAGCGGGTCGTTGGTCGTGCTGCCGTTGACCACGGCCTCGAGTGCGGTCTGCCAGCTGACCAGCCCCACGGCGGCCGACGTCATCACCGCGTCGGAGGTCCGCTGCCAGCGGCCGCGCACGCCGCCGTCGGCGGGGTGCAGCAGCAGCCCCACGGCGGCGAACAGCGGGAAGGCGAGGAAGCCGGCGTCGGCCGGTGACGGGAAGGGCGCGAGCCGGCCGGCGACCTCCTCCACGGTCCAGTACGCCTGGCCGGCGGTCCACCCGGCGCAGGCCAGCGCGAACGCTGCCCACGTCGCGCGCAGCCGGCCGGCCGACCGCACCGACCGCCAGGCCGTCGATCCGGTGGCCGCCCCGGCCGCGCCGAGCTGGAAGAGGTCGGAGGCCACCGGGGACGGGCCGTCGAGCGACCAGACCGCGACCGCGGCCCAGGCGAGCACCACCGCGGCGCAGGCGAGCACGACACCGCGCGCCGCCGCCTCCCGGTGTGCGGGAACCCGTCCCATGTCGCCCCTCGTCTCGCGGGCGCTGGTCGCCCTCCCTGCTGTGATCGGCACACGACGGCCGCGGCCGCATGACCCGGGAGGGGGAGATGCTGGTCGGCCCGGTCCGCTGCGCCGCCTCCGGGGGACACCTAGGCTCCGGCGGGTGACCTCGCCGCAGTCCCGCCGTCCCGCCGAGTCCGTCGACCGCGCGCTGTGCGTGCTGGCCCACCCCGACGACGTCGACTTCGGCAGCGCCGGGACGGTCGCGACCTGGACCGCGGCCGGCACCGAGGTCACCTACCTGATCGTCACCGACGGCGACGCGGGCGGCTTCGACGAGACCCCGCGCGAGGCGATGGGGCCGCTGCGGCGGGCCGAGCAGGAGGCGGCGGCCAAGGCCGTCGGGGTCACCGACGTCCGCTTCCTCGGGTACCCCGACGGCCGGCTGGAGCTGACCCTCGACCTGCGCCGCGACATCGCCCGGGTGATCCGGCAGGTGCGGCCGCAGCGGGTGCTGACCAGCTCGCCGGAGCGGTTCTACGAGCGGATCGGCGCCAGCCACCCCGACCACATGACC
Source organism: Geodermatophilus sp. SYSU D00708 (assembly GCF_054050115.1). Classification (NCBI taxonomy): domain Bacteria; kingdom Bacillati; phylum Actinomycetota; class Actinomycetes; order Geodermatophilales; family Geodermatophilaceae; genus Geodermatophilus; species Geodermatophilus sp. SYSU D00708. The sequence goes on from NZ_JBJGYS010000005.1 coordinate 44,369, forward strand.
GTGGGCGAGTCGACGCTGCGGGCGGTCTACCCCGACGCGCGCAACCCGTTCGCCTTCCCCGAGCTGCTCGCCGAGGAGGGGCTCGAGGCGTGGACGGTGGGCGAGGTGTGGCTGACCGCCAGCCCGCGCGCCGACCACGCCGTCGACGTGACCGACGTCGTCGAGCTGAAGTTCGCGGCGTTGAAGAGCCACGTCACCCAGGTGAGCCACCGCGACGACCTCGAGGAGTTCGTCGGCGGCTGGATGCGGCAGACCGCGTCGCGCTTCGGCCTGCCGGCCGGACGGCTCGCCGAGGCCTTCCACGTCGTGTTCACGGCGTGACGCTGCGCGGCTGCCGCGCGCTCGGCAACCTGCCTCTAACACTGGACCCCGGACCGTAATCCACCGTCCGTTGGACTGCTCTCGTCCAGCACGAACCTCCGGACGGGAGACCCCACCCATGACGCTGACCCCGCCCGAGGGCGGCCGGCCGGACCCGGCACGTGCCGCGGAGCTCGTCGAACGCGGCATCGGCCGGCGTGCGTTCGTCCAGGCAGCGCTGGCCGCCGGGGCGGTGCTGGGCACCGGCATCGCCACCGCGGCCCCCGCGGCGGCGCAGGCGCGCACCCGACTGCCCGGTGAGGTCCTGCAGCCGGGGCAGGGGCCGATCGACGGCGAGGTCTACCTGAACTCCCTCCCGGAGCAGGTCCTCTGGGGCTACCTGCCCCGCGTCGGCGACGCGCCGGTGACCCGGCTCCGTTCGGGCGGCACGGTCACCGTCGACACCGTGAGCCACGAGGGGATCCTCGAGGACCAGGGCCGCGACCCGGTGGCCTGGTTCGGCGGCAACGGCGTCCCTCGCGAGCAGGTGCTCGACGACGCCGTCGCCATCGCCGCCGAGTACGCGAAGCACCCGCGCGACTTCGACGCCGACGGGCCGCACGTCGTGACCGGTCCGGTGTTCGTCGACGGCGCCCAGCCCGGCGACGTGTTGAAGATCGAGCCGCTCACCGCGCTGCCCCGGGTCCCCTACGGCGTCGTCTCCAGCCGGCACGGGAAGGGTGCCCTGGCCCGCCAGCTCGCCGGCCCCGAGGGCGGGATCAGCGAGGCCGAGGTCATGCCGCCGGTCTCGACGGACGGGCGCGCCACCGGGGACCCGACCCGCTACGGCAACGTCTCGGTGTTCACGCCGCTGGACTCCAGCCAGGACGGCGAGACCCGCGCCTGGCTGCCCGTCGGCGCCGCCGGCCGGCGGGTCTCCTGGCCGGTCGACTGCTTCCCCGGGCTCATGGCGGTCGCCACCGTCTCGGACGCTCCGGTGCTCAACGACCCGCTGGTGAACTCGATCCCGCCGACCATCGGGGGCGGCAACATCGACATCCGCCGGCTCAACGTCGGCTCTGCGTTCTACGTGCCGGTCGTCGCGGAGGGCGCGCTCTTCTCGGTGGGCGACCCGCACATGTCCATGGGCCACGGCGAGGTCGCCCTGACCGCACTGGAGGGATCCCTGCGGCTGACCTTCCGGCTGACCGTGTGCAGACCCGGGTCCGGCGACGCGCCGTCCGTCGCGTTCCGCTACCCGTTCGGTGAGTCGCCGGACGCGTGGCTGCCGATCGGGCTGTCCGACCCCGACGGGTTCCGCGACGGCCAGTTCGTCGACCTCGACGTCGCTGCGCGGCGAGCGGTGATCAACGCGCTGGACTTCCTGCAGACCGACCTCGGCATGGACCGCTCGGTGGCCTACGCCTACCTCTCGGCGGCCGCCGACTTCGAGGTCTCGCAGGTGGTCGACCGGACCGTCGGCGTGCACGGCGTCATCTACAAGAGCCACTTCGCCTGACCGGCACCTGCCCGCCGAGGAGGGGGGCCCGCAGGGTCCCCGACGAGGCGGCGGACGCGCTCAGCACGGCCCGGGGACGGCACCTGACCGCCGTGCGGTCCGGAGGACCGCCGTGTCAGAGCAGTCGGTTGGTCGCCGCCCAGCGGGTGAGCTCGTTGCGGTTGGACAGCTGCAGCTTGCGCAGCACGTTGGAGGCGTGGGACTCCACCGTCTTCACCGAGATGAACAGCCGGGAACCGATCTCCCGGTAGGTGTAGCCGCGGGCCAGCAGCTGCATGACCTCGCGCTCCCGGGCGCTGAGCAGGTCCAGCCCGGGGTCGGTGGCCGGGTCCTCCGAGGGCGCGGGCGCCGACGCCGTGGTCGCGGCGAAGGCGTCGAGCACGAAGCCGGCCAGCCGCGGGCTGAACACCACGTCGTCCTCGGCGACCCGGTGCACCGCGTCGAGCAGGTCCGGCCCGGAGATGGTCTTGGTGACGTAGCCGCGGGCCCCGGCGCGGATCACCGCGATGACGTCCTCGGCGGCGTCGGACACCGACAGCGCCAGCCAGCGCACCTCCGGCAGCTCCGCCCGCAGCTCCTGGAGCACCGCGTGCCCGCCGCCGCCGGGCAGGTGGACGTCGAGCAGCACGACGTCGGGCACCGTGGCGCGGATGCCCTCGACGGCACCGGCGACGTCGGCCGCCTCTCCCACGATCGCCACCGCGTCGCCCAGCTCGGTGCGCACGCCCGAGCGGACCATCGCGTGGTCGTCGACGAGGAAGACCCGCGGCCTCTCCGGCACCGCCACGGCGTCACTCACGCGGCCTCCTCCCTCGGCAGGTACATCTCGACCTCGGTCCCCTCCCCCGGCGCGGAGCGCACGGTCGCCGTCCCGCCGACCCGGACCAGCCGGCCGGTGACGGAGTCGCGCAGACCGCGCCGGTCCCCCGGGACCGTCGCCGGGTCGAACCCGGCGCCGCGGTCCCGGACGAAGACCGACACCTGGGCCGGCGTGACCTCGGTGTACAGGTCCGCCGACGTCGCGCCGGAGTGCTTGGCCGCGTTGACCAGGGCCTCCTTGGTCGCGGCGCCGAGCGCGGCGAGGGCGTCGTCCACCGGCGCGTCGCCGACGACGACCGACTCCACGGTCAGCGCGTGGTCGGCCTCGACGTCGGCGACCAGCCCGGACACCAGCGCCGCCCACGTCCCCTCGGCGGACTTCTCCGGCTCGTAGAGCCAGGTGCGCAGCTCGCGCTCCTGGCTGCGGGCCAGCCGGGCGACGGCCTTGGGGTCCTCGGCGTGCCGCTGGATCAGCGCGAGGGTCTGCAGCACCGAGTCGTGCAGGTGGGCGGCGACCGCGGCCCGCTCCTCCGAGCGCACGCGAGCGGTCCGCTCGGCCTCCCGGGAGGCCAGCAGCCGGCGCCACAGCGGTGCGGTGGCCAGCGCGACGCCGACGAGGATCACCAGGGTCGCGGCGAAGCCGTTGCGGGCGTTGGCCAGCTGGCCGGTCGTGGCCAGCAGCAGCACCACCCCGACGACGCCGAGCGCGATGCCCCCGGCCAGCACCCACGGGACGCCGGGGCGGGCCAGGGTGCGGTCGGTGTCCAGCTGCCGCCAGATGACCGCCAGCCCGGCACCGACCAGCAGCAGCGGGACGACGAGGTCGCTGTTGCCCCAGGTCGCCAGGTTGGTGACGAGGACCAGCGCGCCGAACCCGAGCAGGGTCAGCCCGAGCGCCTGCCTCCGGCTGGGCTCGGTGTCCGGCGCGGTGTCCTCGGGCAGCGCGTCGACGTCGGCGACCGGCATGAAGAACCACAGCAACGCGTAGGCGATGACTCCGACGCCGGTGACGGCCAGGACGACGAAGGCGATCCGCACGACGAGCGGGTCCAGCCGCAGGTGCACCGCCGTCCCCGCGGCGACGCCGGCCAGCAGCCGCCCCGAGCGCGGGCGCGCCAACTGCGGGCGCTGCGGCACCAGGGCGGTCGTCGTCACGCTGACGATCGTCGCACCGCGCGGTGCCGACTCACACCGGTGATCACCCTGGAGTACCGGACCAGGGTCGATTGGGGGCCTTCCCTGATGTCCGGGGAGGGCGGCGCGGCGCAGGCTCTGTGCCATGACCTCCGTACCGCCTCCTCCGCCCGCACCCCCCGCTCCCCCGCCGTCCGAGCCGCCGGCCGCGGAGTACCCCCCGCCCGGCCCGCCGGTCCGGCCGCCGCTGCGGCGCAGCCGCACGGACAAGGTCATCGGCGGCGTCTCCGGCGGCCTGGCCGAGTACACCGGCATCGACCCGCTGCTGTGGCGGGTCGGCTTCGTCGCCCTGGCACTGGCCGGCCCCGGCATCCCGGTCTACCTGTTGCTGTGGCTGTTCATGGCGGCGGGCCCCGGCGGCAGCGGGGTCGCCCGCAGCGCCCGTGACCGGGCGGCCGCAGGTCCGCGTTCCCCCGTGCCGGGGGTGACGCTGGCCGGCCTGCTCATCGTCGTCGGCACGCTGGTCCTCATCAGCCGGTTCACCGACTGGTCGATCGGCCCGCGGTGGATCCTCGGGTCGGGCCTGCTGGTCGTCGGGCTGGGCCTGGTGGCCGCCGCCTTCTCCGGGGGACGACGGGCCAAGGGCGGGCTGATCGCCCTCGGCGCGGTCCTCTCCCTGGCGCTGCTGGCCGTCGCGGCCGAGCCGTGGCGCAACGCGGAGGGCGGCATCGGCGACCGCACGTACACGCCGGTCACCGCCGCCGACGTCCGCAGCGAGTACCACCTCGGCGTCGGCGACACGACGCTCGACCTCACCGACCTCGACTTCGCCGGCCGGGACGTCCCGGTGACGACCCGCATCGACGCCGGGGTCGGGGACGTGGACGTCCTGGTCCCCCGCTCGGCCGACGTCCGGGTTCAGGTCGAGACCGGTATCGGCGACGTCGACGTCTTCGACGAGGGCGCCGCCGACGGCTACCACGCCGGGTCCGGATCGGCGTCCTGGAGCAACGACGGCGACCCCGAGATCGTGCTGACCATCAACGCCGGCATCGGCGACGTGGAGGTGTCCCGTGCCTGACTACAGCGAGTTCCCCACGACCCCCACCGCCTGGCAGGAGCACGCCTGGGGTGAGGTCACCCCGGTCGCCCCGCTCCCCGTCGAGGACCCGCCCGCGCCCCAGCGCCGCGGCGTGGACCTCACCGCCCTGGTCCCGGGCATCCTGTTCGTCGTCCTGGCGATCTCGGTGATGGCCGGCGCGGCCTTCCCGCTGGGCCTGTTCGCCGACGGCGGGCTGCTGTGGCTGCTGCTCATCGGGGGCGGGGTGGCCCTGCTGCTCAGCGAGGTCCGGAAGGCCCGCCGCAGGAGGGGCTGACCGGCACGGGGGCGGAGACGACGAGGCCCGGGGAGCGAACGCTCCCCGGGCCCTCGCCGTACTGGCGGATCCGCGGTGCTGTCCCCCTGGCAGCCTGACGCCGCGCGCCTGTGTCTGCCACGCAGCACGCCCCTTGTCGCCACTTCGGATGAAGACTGCGCGCTGCGGCGTGACCCGTCGGACGTGCTGCCGATACTCCCCTCTGACTGTTGACGGCCCAGTGGAGGAACCCCCGGATGCCCAGCGACTACGTGCGTGCGCTCAATCGGCAGACCGACGCCATCTCCGCCGGTTTGCACGCGCAGGCCACCGCGATCTCCTCCGGCATGCAGGCGCAGGCGCAGGCTCGGCTCGCTCAAGCTCAGGCCGAGATGATGGTCGGTTACGCGCAGATCCGCAGCCAGGAGTTCCAGCAGGCGCGGCAGCTCGCGCACCAGCGGGACATGGTCGCCGACCAGCGCCGGTACGAGAAGGCCGAACGGGAGCGGACCGAGAACGAGCGGTACCGGCGGCTGGCGTTCCGGCAGGCGTTGCTCGCGGCGAATCCGGGACAGCCGGTCGACGAGATGACCGTGGAGTTCCTGTGGCGGGAGTTCGAGGCCAAGCAGCGCGCGAACGGCGAGGCCCGTTTCTCCGCGCTGGTGCGCGACCTGCAGGGGCAGTTGCAGGCAGCGTGGACCCAGATCGGCCCGGAGGTCGAGCGGTTGAAGGCGGTTCGACCGCTGACCACTTCCCGGCGGTTCGTGCCGGTGGCAGTCATCCTCGGGATCGCCACGTTCCTCATGGCCGTCAAGGGCGTCCTGGCGTTCCTGTGCGCCGCGGGCCTGTTGGGCGGCCTCGGCTACGCCGCGATCAAGAGGTACCGTGCCGCGCTGCCGTCGGCGCCGAGCGGCAAGGGGGACGTGGCGCTGGTCGCGGCCGGGCGGGCGCTGCCGATCGCGGCGATCCCGACCGCGTTGCTCGGTGCGGTCGCCACCATGAGCGGTTTCCAGGGGGACGACGGCTCACTGCTCCTCTGGTTCGGCACCACGGTCCTGGCCGTCTGGGCGCTGGTGAAGCGGAAGAAGTTCTACGGTCTGGAGGCCGAACAGGCTGATCTCGACGCCCGGGTGGCCGCCTACCGGGCGGACGCGGCCTGGGTGAACAGCCTGTCGTTCGAGACGTGGTACGCGTCGGTGCTGCGCCAGCCGCTCAGCCTGCCGGGCGCGGCCCAGGGCTGACCGCCCGCGCGCCCCGGCAGCCGAGCTTGCGGGCGGCCAGCCAGGTCTGCAGCGGCGGGAGGTGCTGGAACGGCCCGGCTACAGGGGCCCGCGCCCAGCGTCAGCGAAGGGTCGGGGCAGCAGGGTCCTCATTCCCACTCGATGGTGCCGGGCGGCTTGCTCGTCACGTCGAGGACGACGCGGTTGACCTCGGGCACCTCGTTGGTGATCCGCGTCGAGATCCGCGCCAGGACGTCGTAGGGCAGCCGGGTCCAGTCGGCGGTCATCGCGTCCTCGCTGGACACCGGACGCAGCACGACCGGGTGGCCGTAGGTCCGCCCGTCGCCCTGGACGCCGACCGAGCGGACGTCGGCGAGCAGCACCACCGGGCACTGCCAGATCTCCCGGTCCAGGTTCGCCGCGGTGAGCTCCGCGCGGGCGATCGCGTCGGCCTTCCGCAGCACGTCGAGCCGCTCCTGGGTGACCTCGCCGACGATCCGGATGCCCAGGCCCGGGCCGGGGAACGGCTGCCGCCAGACCAGCGACTCGGGCAGGCCGAGCTGCAGGCCGACCTCGCGCACCTCGTCCTTGAACAGCGTGCGCAGCGGCTCGACGAGGGTGAAGGTGAGGTCCTCGGGCAGCCCGCCGACGTTGTGGTGGCTCTTGATGTTCGCCGTCCCGGTGCCGCCGCCGGACTCGACGACGTCGGGGTAGAGCGTCCCCTGCACGAGGAAGTCGACGGTCTCCCCGTGGGCCTGCGCGTCCGCGACGACGTCGGCCGCGGCCTGCTCGAAGACCCGGATGAACTCCCGGCCGATGATCTTGCGCTTCTGCTCCGGGTCGCTGACGCCGGCCAGCGCGGTGAGGAACTGCTCGCGGGCGTCGACCACCCGCAGGTCGGCGCCGGTGACGGCGACGAAGTCCCGCTCGATCTGCTCGGTCTCGCCCTCGCGCATCAGCCCGTGGTCGACGTAGACGCAGGTCAACCGGTCGCCGATGGCGCGCTGGACCAGCGCCGCGGCCACCGCGGAGTCGACCCCGCCGGAGAGCCCGCACAGCGCCCGCCGGTCCCCGATCTGGGCCCGGATCCGCTCCACCTGCTCCTCGACGACGTTGGCCATCGTCCAGGTCGGCTCGAGGCCGGCGATGTCGAACAGGAAGTGCTGGAGCACGGTCTGCCCGTGCGCGGTGTGCCGCACCTCGGGGTGGAACTGGACGCCGGCGAGCTTGCGGTCGACGTCCTCGAAGGCGGCGACCGGCGCCCCGGTGGACGTCGCGGTGACGGTGAACCCGGGCGGCGCGGCGCTGACGGCGTCCCCGTGGCTCATCCACACCGACTGCTCGACCGGGAGGTCCCCGAACAGCCGGGCCTGGGTGGTGACGGTCAGCGGCGTGCCGCCGTACTCCCGGTCGCCGGTTCGGGCGACGGTGCCGCCCAGGCTCTGCGCCATCGCCTGGAAGCCGTAGCAGATGCCGAACGCGGGCACCCCGGACTCGAACAGCGTCGGGTCGACCTGCGGCGCCTCGGGCGCGTAGACGCTCGACGGCCCGCCGGACAGGACGATCGCCGCGGGCTTGCGGGCGACGATCTCCTCGGCCGGCACGTCGGACGGGACGATCTCGGAGTAGACCCCGGCCTCCCGGATCCGCCGCGCGATCAGCTGGGCGTACTGGGCACCGAAGTCGACGACGAGGACGGTGGGGAACTCCATCAGGCGTCCTGCTGGGGCTGGTAGCCACCGATGACGAGGTCGACCCGCTGGAACTCCTTGAGGTCGCGGTAGCCGGTCTTGGCCATCGTCCGGCGCAGCGCGCCGAACAGGTTGGTCCGGCCGTCGGCAGTGCGCGCCTCGCCGAGCAGGACGTCGTGCAGCGACCCCGCTGGCGCGACCGGCGCCGAGGTGCCGCCGCGGGGCAGCCGCGGGTGTGCGGCCACCGAGTCCCACCAGATGCCGCCGCCCGGGGCCTCCGCCGCGGCCCGCAGCGGCTCACCGACCTGGACGGCGTCCGCGCCGCAGGCCAGCGCGCGGGCGATGGCGCCGCTGGTCTCGATGCGGCCGTTGGCGATCACGTGCACGTACCGGCCGCCGGTCTCGTCGAGGTAGTCCCGGCGGGCCGCGGCGGCGTCGGCGATCGCGCTGGCCAGCGGCACCCGGATGCCCATGACGGTGTCGGTGGTGGAGTAGCTGTCGGCGCCCACGCCGACGATCACCCCGGCCGCACCGGTGCGCATCAGGTGCAGCGCCGTCTGGTAGTTCGCCGCCCCGCCGACGATCACCGGGACGTCGAGGTCGGCGATGAAGTCCTTGAGGTTGAGCGCCTCACCGGAGCTGGTGACGTGCTCGGCCGAGACGATCGTGCCCTGGATGACCAGCAGGTCGACGCCGGCGGCGAGCACCGTCGGGGCGAGCTGGAGCGTGTGCTGCGGGGAGACGCGCACCGCCGTCGTCACCCCGGAGTCGCGGATCTCCTTGACCCGCGCGGTGACCAGGTCCGGCTTGACCGGCTCGGCGTAGACCTCCTGCAGCAGGCTGACCGGAGGAGCGCCGTCCCCCGCCGCGTCGCGCAGCCGCCGGTACACCGGCGTCGGGTCGTCGTAGCGGGTCCACAGGCCCTCGGCGTTGAGCACGCCCAGGCCGCCGGCCTGCCCGACCGCGATCGCCGTCGCCGGGCTGACCACGGCGTCGGACGGGCTGGCCACGAGCGGGATCTCGAACCGGAAGGCGTCGATCTGCCAGGCGGTCGAGACGTCGTCCATGTCCCGGGTGCGCCGGGACGGGACGATGGAGACCTCGTCGAGGTCGTAGCCGCGGCGGGCGAACCGGTTGAGGCCGATCTCCACGGTGTCGCGAACGTTCATGGTCAGCGCCCCCGGTAGTTCGGTGCTTCCACCGTCATCTGGATGTCGTGCGGGTGGCTCTCGACCAGCCCCGCCGAGGTGATCCGGGTGAGCTGACCGCGCTCCTGCAGGTCGGCGACGGTGGCCGCGCCCGCGTAGCCCATCGAGGCGCGCAGCCCACCGACGAGCTGGTGGGCCACACCGGCCAGCGGGCCGCGGTAGGGCACCTGGCCCTCGATGCCCTCGGGGACGAGCTTGTCGTCGGAGAGGACGTCGTCGGCGAAGTAGCGGTCACGGCTGTAGGACTGGTTGCCGCGCTTCTGCATCGCGCCCAGCGAGCCCATGCCGCGGTAGGTCTTGAACTGCTTGCCGTTGACGAAGACCAGGTCGCCCGGGGCCTCCTCGACACCGGCGAACAGCCCGCCGATCATCACGGTGTCGGCGCCGGCGACCAGCGCCTTGGCGATGTCGCCGGAGTACTGCAGCCCGCCGTCGGCGATGACCGGGACCCCGGCCGGCTTGGCGGCCAGCGCCGCCTCGTAGACGGCGGTGACCTGCGGGACGCCGACACCGGCGACCACCCGCGTGGTGCAGATCGACCCCGGGCCGACGCCGACCTTGACGGCGTCCACGCCGGCGTCGATCAGCGCCTGCGCGCCGGCGCGGGTGGCGACGTTGCCGCCGACGATCTGCACGCCGCGCTCGCCGGAGCCGAAGTCGGCCCGCACCCGCGCCACCATGTCCAGCACCGCCCGCTGGTGGCCGTGCGCGGTGTCGACGACGACCACGTCCACCCCGGCGTCGACCAGCAGGCCGGCCCGCTTGTAGGCGTCCTCGCCCACCCCGACGGCGGCGGCGACCACGAGCCGGCCGTCGGCGTCCTTGGTCGCGAGCGGGTACTGGTCGCGCTTGACGAAGTCCTTGACGGTGATCAGCCCGCGCAGCCGGCCCGTGTCGTCGACCAGCGGCAGCTTCTCGACCTTGTGCTGGGACAGCAGCCGGAGCGCGGTGTCGGCGTCCACCCCCACGGGGGCGGTGACCAGCGGCATCGGCGTCATGACGTCGCGGACGAGGCGGTTCTTGTCGGTCTCGAACCGCATGTCGCGGTTGGTGCAGATGCCGACCAGCACGCCGTCGGCGTCGACCACCGGCGCCCCGGAGATGCGGTAGCGGGCCGACAGGGCGTCGAGCTCGGCGAGGGTGTTGTCCGGGGAGGCGGTCACCGGGTTGGTGACCATGCCGGCCTCGGACCGCTTCACCAGGTCGACCTGGCCGGCCTGCTCCTCGGCGGCGAGGTTGCGGTGCAGGACGCCGACGCCGCCCACCCGCGCCATGGCGATCGCCATGCGGGCCTCGGTGACGGTGTCCATCGCGCTGGAGACCAGCGGCACCGCCAGCCGGATGCCGCGGGTCAAGCGGCTGCTGGTGTCCACCTCGGCCGGGACGACGTCGGACGCCCCAGGGATGAGCAGGACGTCGTCGTAGGTCAGGCCGAGCGGCGCGAACTTCGCCGGCAGCTCGGGGACGAACTCGTCGGGCTGCATGGATGCCGCCACCCCTCCGGATCGGCCGGCACCCTCTCCTGGGCGCGCGGGGAGCCTCTCCCGATCGTAGGCGGCGGCCTTCCGCCCTCGATGTGATCCCCGTCGGGCCACTACCGTGGGGGACGCGGGCGAGTTGGCGAGCCCGCGCAGAGAGCAGAGCAGGACGAGCGAACGCGGCGACGAGCGCCAGCGAGGAGCAAGCGTGAGTACGTGGGACGACGCTTCCGGGCCCGACTTCGGGCCCGCCGACCAGCCAGGTCCGCCGCCGCTGACCATGGAGGAGCGGGCCGGCGTCCTGGACGACCTCGCGGAGCTGGAGGTGTTCCGGACGCTCCTGGAGCCGACCGGCATCAAGGGCATCGTCGTCGACTGCCCCGACTGCGACGAGGAGCACCACGTCGACTGGGCCCTGATGCAGGCCAACCTGCGCCAGCTCCTCGAGGAGGGGCAGACCGGCCGGCACGAGCCGCCGTTCGACCCCGACCCCGACGACTACGTGAGCTGGGACTACGCCAGCGGCTACGCCGACGGGGTGGCCGCCATGGCCGAGCGCGAGGAGCCCGGCGAGGGCCGCGGCGGCCGGCACGCCCGCGAGGACTGAGTCACTGCGGTCCTCCGGACCGCACCGCTCCTCGCGATGAACGCGGTCACGTCCCGTCCTCGGCGTCGGCTGAGCCGACCCGGCCGCTCGTCGGGGACCCGCCTCTCGAACGACACCCACACCTCCCCTCCCGGCGGGATCAGCCGTCACACCGACGCGCCCCGGGTCCCCGCCGGGCCGTCGTCCCGTTGATACGAACGCCTCGGTTCCGCTCGGGACCGCACGGCTGAGCCCGGGGTCCCTCCCCGCCGCGACGTCGGCCACCGGACGACAGGCGAGGAGCGTGATCGGGGCATGGGTCTGCGACGGGCAGCGACGGTCGTGGTCGGCATCGCCATGGCGCTGGTCACCGCTGGACTCCCGGCGACCGCTCCGGCCGCGGCCGCGGCGACCACCTTCACCGACGTCCCGAAGGACGCCCCGTACGCGGCCGACGCACGGTGGGTGGTCGACCAGGGCATCACCACCGCCCCGAACGGCAGGTTCGCGCCCACGGCGACGGTCACCCGGCAGGACCTGGCCGTCTTCCTGTACCGGACGAGGTTCCCCGGGAAGACCGCCCCCGCCTGCACGACCAAGCCCTTCGGCGACGTGCCGACGTCCTCGTCGCGGTGCGGGGCGATCGCCTGGCTCAAGAGCGCCGGCATCGTGACCGCCAAGCCGACCTTCAGCCCCGGTGCGACGGCGACCCGGGAGTTCCTCGCCTTCGCCGTCGCCCGGCTGGGCGGCACCCCGCCCCGGACCTGCACGAGCGCGCCGTTCCGCGACGTCCCGGTGACGTCCGGCGCCTGCGCCGCCGTGGCGTGGCTGCGGGCGCAGGGCATCGCCGTCGGGATGCCGGACGGGACCTTCCGGCCGCGGGACGCGGCCACGCGCTCGGCGACGGCGACGTTCCTGCACGGCTGGTCCGACGTCCGCACGCCGGTCCTGGGCGCGGACGTGTCGCACCCCCAGTGCGGCGGGCCGCTGCCCACCGGACAGGCCTTCGGCGTCGTCGGGGTCAACGCGGGGACGGCCACGACGACCAACCCGTGCCTGGCCGAGCAGCTGGCGTGGGCCAAGCGCTCGGCCGGTGGCACCGGGCAGCCGCGAGTGCAGCTGTACGTCAACACCGCCAACCCCGGCGGCCTGAACACCGCGTCCTGGCCGAGGTCGGGGAAGAACCGCTACGGCACCTGCACCGGCACCAACTCGGCCGCCTGCGCCTACCAGTACGGACGGGACCGGGCCCGGGACGACGTCACCGTCCGCGGGGTGAGCCGGCCGCAGGACTTCGTCTGGTGGCTGGACGTCGAGCTGGAGAACACCTGGGACCTCACCGCGGCGGGTGCGGCGAGGAACGTCGCCGTCCTCGAGGGGATGGTCGACCAGCTGCGCAGCGCCGGCGTCGCCGGGGTCGGCCTGTACTCGACGGCCTACCAGTGGGGGACGATCGTCCGGTCCGCGGTGACGTCGACCAGCCCGCTCAACGGGCTGCCCAGCTGGCTCGCCGGTGCGCGCAACGTCGCCGGTGCCCGGGCCGCGTGCCAGCTGCCCCCGCTGACCCGTGGTGGGCGGGTCGTGATGGCGCAGTACATCGACGGCTTCGACCGCAACCACTCCTGCACCTGACCGGTCCCGGACACGGCGGAGGCCCCGGAGCAGCTGCTCCGGGGCCTCCGCCGTCCGTGGTCGGTCAGCTCATCATGCCGCGGCGGAAGCCGGTGGCGACCGCCTCGGCGCGGTCCTTGGCCCCCAGCTTGCGGAACAGCCGACGGGCGTGGGTCTTGATGGTGTCCTCGGACAGGTAGAGCTCGCGGCCGATCTGGGCGTTGCTCTTGCCCTGGCTCATGCCGGTGAGGACCTGCATCTCGCGCATGGACAGCTGGACCTGTGCCGGCTCGCGGACGGTGGAGCGCACCGTCGTCGGGCTGATCCCGGCCAGCGGGCTGGCCCCGTTCCACGACGGCGCGCTGCTGGAGGCGCCGACCGACGCGAGCGGCACCGGCTGCTGCGGCACCGCCGGCACCGGACCACGCCCGTCGACCCGCAGACCGACGCGGGACAGCCCCAGGCCCATCTCCAGGGCGGTGGCGTCCCAGCGCAGGTAGCCCCGGGCGCCGACCGCGACCGCGGCCCGCACCGTCTCGGCGTCGTCCGGCGCCCCGAGCACGAGGACCGGCAGCTTCGGGTAGGCGCGTAGCGCCTGGGTGGCGACCGTCAGCCCCGAGTCGACGGCCCGCTGGGTGCCGACCAGCAGGACGTCGGGCATCCGGGTGGCCAGCCGGGACATGAGGGCCGCGGCGTCGCCGACGACCTCCACCCGGCCGACGAACGGCAGAGCCACCAGCCGGCCCGCGATGTCGTCGCGGACCCGCCGTCGCTCGTCGTAGACCCACACGGTCGTCGTGCCGTGGCCCGGACCGCGCATCCTGTCGTCGATCACGCCTGCTCCTCGCTCCCCCGGGGTACTGCCGGGTCCCACCGCCCGGTTCCCCCGGCCGGGTGTCGCTCGGGCGGGAGCTCCCCGTCCGGGGACCCACCGCCGTCGCTCCGGTCGTGGCCGACGCTCCGGACGGGTGTCCCACGCCGGTGTTCGGCACGACCTGCAGTCACCTTGATCGACCGGCGGGCGGGACGACAGCGGCACTCACCCAGCGGGGGGAGACGACAGCCGTGAAAATGCGGGGTCACGGTGTGTTTGACCCACGGACACGTCGGGCACCGGCCCCCATGCAGCCGGACCGCCCCCTCCGGCTCGCGCTGAGCCGAGGAGGACCTGAGATGGCTGACATCCGCCGCCTGCCCACTCCCGTCGCCGAGGTCTGGGACTGGCAGTTGCACGGCGCCTGCCGAGGTGAGAGCACGGCCCTGTTCTTCCACCCCGACGGCGAGCGCGGCCCGGCCCGGGCCCGTCGCCAGGCCGCGGCCAAGGCGGTCTGCAGCCGCTGCCCGGTCATCGACGCCTGCCTCAAGCACGCGCTGGCCGTGCGCGAGCCGTACGGGGTCTGGGGGGGCATGAGCGAGGAGGAGCGGGCCCGGCTGATCGCCGCGGAGCCCGCCGCCGTCGCCGCGGGGGTCTGAAGAAGGACCTCCCTGCCCGCCACCGCTCGCAGGCTCGCGGCGGGAACCTGCAGGGAGGCCGTCACACGCTGAACGCCGAGAGGGCGGGTCCGGTCGATCCGGACCCGCCCTCTCGGCGTTCTGGCGCCTTCCTGAGCGGCGAGATCGGCGATCTCGCACGTCCCGACGACGGGAAGCGTGTGAGATCGCCGATCTCGTCAGGAGGCGGGGCTCACCTCAGTGGGCGTGCCCGTGGCCGTGCGAGTGACCGTGCGTGTGGTGCCCGCCGCCGGCGTGGTCGTGCTGCTCCTCGGGAGCATCGACGACGGCGGAGTCGGTGGTGAGCACCATCGCGGCGATCGAGACGGCGTTGTTCAGCGCGGCCTTGGTGACCTTGACCGGGTCGATGACGCCCTGCGCCGCCAGGTCGCCGAACTCGCCGGTGGCGGCGTTGAAGCCCGAGCCCTTGCCGGCCTCGCGCACCTTGGCGACGACGACCCGGCCCTCGAAGCCGGCGTTCTCGGCGATCCGCACCAGCGGGGCGTCCAGCGCGGTCCGCACGGCGCGCGCGCCGGTCAGCTCGTCACCGGAGAGGCCGAGGGAGTCGATCGCCGCAGCCGCGTGGACCAGCGCCGAGCCACCACCGGGGACGACGCCCTCCTCCACCGCGGCGCGGGTGGCGGCGATGGCGTCCTCGATGCGGTGCTTCTTCTCCTTCATCTCGACCTCGGTGGCCGCACCGACGCGGATGACGCCGATGCCGCCGGCGAGCTTGGCCAGCCGCTCCTGCAGCTTCTCGCGGTCCCAGTCGGAGTCGGTGGCCTCGATCTCGCGGCGGATCTGGGCCACGCGGTCGCCGATGGCCTCGCGGGTGCCGCCGCCGTCGACGATCGTGGTGTTGTCCTTGTCGACCACGACGCGCCGCGCGGTGCCGAGCACCTCCAGGCCGACCTGGTCGAGCTTGAGGCCGACGTCCTCGCTGACCACCTGACCGCCGGTGACGACGGCGAGGTCGGTCATGAACGCCTTGCGACGGTCGCCGAAGTAGGGCGACTTCACCGCGACGACCTTGATCGTCTTGCGGATCGAGTTGACGACGAGGGTGGACAGCGCCTCACCCTCGACGTCCTCGGCGACGATCAGCAGCGGGCGGCTGCCGGTCGACAGGACCTTCTCCAGCAGCGGCAGCAGGTCGGCCAGTGCGCTGATCTTGCCCTGGACGAGCAGAACCAGAGCGTCGTCCAGGACGGCCTCCATGGCCTCCTGGTCGGTGACGAAGTAGGGCGACAGGTAGCCCTTGTCGAACTGCACGCCCTCGGTGACGTCGAGCTCGGTGGAGAGGGTGTTGCTCTCCTCGACGGTGATGACGCCGTCCTTGCCGACCTTCTCCATGGCCTCGCTGATCAGCCGGCCGACCTCGGCGTCCTGCGCGGAGATCGTGGCGACGCCGGCGATGGCCTGCTGCTCGGAGACGGGGATGGCGACCTCGTCGAGGGCCTTCGACACCGCGTCGGCGGCCGCGCGCATGCCGGCACCCAGCGCCATCGGGCCCGCGCCCGCGGCGACGTTGCGCATGCCCTCCTTGACCAGGGCCTGGGCCAGCACGGTGGCGGTCGTGGTGCCGTCGCCGGCCACGTCGTTGGTCTTGGTGGCGACGTTCTTGGCCAGCTGGGCGCCGAGGTTCTCGTACGGGTCCTCGAGGTCGACCTCGCGGGCGATGGTCACGCCGTCGTTGGTGATGGTCGGCGCGCCGAACTTCTTGTCGAGGACGACGTTGCGCCCCCGCGGGCCGAGGGTCACCTTGACCGCGTCGGCGAGCTTGTCGACGCCCCGCTCGAGCGAACGGCGGGCGTCCTCGTTGAACTTGATGATCTTGGCCATGGGCCCTTCCGATCTCAGGGTGGTGCGGGACCGACGACGACCGCCCCGGGACCCGGTCAGATGCGGGTCGCCGGGGCGGTCTGGTGTCGTGCTGGAACGGCCTCGTCCAGAGGCTCGTCCCGAGCTCGCGAGGGATGAGGAGGACGAGGTCCTTCTACTTCTCGACGACGGCGAGCAGGTCCCGCGCGGAGAGGACCAGGTACTCCTCGCCGGCGTACTTGACCTCGGTGCCGCCGTACTTGGAGTAGATGACCACGTCGCCGACGCTGACGTCGAGCGGCACGCGGTTGCCGTTGTCGTCGATGCGACCGGGGCCCACGGCGATGACCGTGCCCTCCTGCGGCTTCTCCTTGGCGGTGTCGGGGATGACCAGACCGGAGGCGGTGGTGGTCTCGGCCTCGTTGGCCTGGACCACGACACGGTCCTCCAGCGGCTTGATGTTGACCTTGGTAGCGGTCGTCACGTCGGCGACGCCCCCTTCGGTGTCGGACGGCTGTGGGTGCTGATGCTGTGGCACGGTGCGGACGGCCTGCCGTCGCGGGGATCAGGCACCTGCCCGTGTCGATTGGCACTCTACCCATGAGAGTGCCAGCCGCTCAACCGGGTCCCCGGACCGGGCGACGGACCCGTGCGTCACGCTGGCACCGTGCCCGACGAGCCCGCTCCCGACGCGCTCGTCCAGCTCAGGTGGCTGCAGACACCGGAGGGCCGGTCGGCGGCGGCCCGCGCGGCCGGGTTGCTCGCCGAGGGCGCCGACCTGCTGACCGCGCTGGGACGACTGCGGGCGGAGGTGGGGCCCGCGCACGCCGGGCCCGCCTGGGAGCTGGCGCGGCTGCGTGCCCGCGCCCGCCCGGTGTTCGGCCCGGACGCCGACGCCCTGTTCCTGACCGCCGACACCCTGGAGCAGGCCGGTCGGCCGATCCTGGCCGCCCGCCGCGCGACGCGCCTGCTGTCCGGCGGCGGGTCCACGGCGGCCGACCTCGGGTGCGCCTCGGGCACGGACACCGTCGCGCTGGCCCGGGCGGGCGCCTCGGTGGTCGCCGTCGACCGGGACCCGCTCGCCCGGGAGCTCACCGGGGCCAACGCCGCGGCGCTGGGCGTCGCCGACCGGGTCACGGTGGTGGACGGCGACGTCGTCGACCTCGTGGCCGCGGCCGCCGGCGGAGGGGTGGCCGGGTGCGGCGCCGCCGTCCTGGACCCCGCGCGGCGGGCCGGCGGACGGCGGCAGCTGGACCCCGACCGGTGGTCCCCGCCGTGGTCGACCGTCGCCGCGCTGCTGGACCGCGTGCCGCGCGCCGTGGTGAAGGTGGCGCCCGGGCTGGACCACGAGCGGGTGCCCGCCGGCGTGGAGGCGGAGTGGGTGTCGGTGGGCGGCTCGATCGTCGAGGCACTGCTGTGGGGGCGGGCGCTCACCGAGACGTGGCGGCGGGCGTCGCTGGTCCGCGACGGCGCGGTGCTGGAGCTGACCGCCGACGCCGACCCGGGGCCGGCCTCGGTGGGCCCGGTGCGCGGCTGGCTGCACGAGCCCGACCCGGCGGTGATCCGGTCGGGCCTGGTCGCGCTGGTCGCCGACGAGCTGGGCGCCACCCTCGTCGACCCGACGATCGCCTACCTCACCTCCGACGCCCCGGCCGGCTCCCCGTGGGTCTCCTCGTACCGGGTCGCCGAGGTGCTGCCGTTCAACCTCAAGAAGCTCAAGGCGCTGCTGCGGGCGCGCGGCGTCGGCCGGGTGGTGGTGAAGAAGCGCGGGTCGGCGATCGAGCCGGAGCAGCTGGCCCGGCAGCTGCGCGGCCCGGGCGCGGGGTCGGCGGTCGTCGTCGTCACGCGGGTCGCCGGGGCCCCGACGGCGCTGCTCTGCGACGCCTCCTGAGGGCAGAGATGGCCATCTCTGCCCTCCCGCTCACCGCGTGACGACGTCGATCGGCAGGGAGCTGTCCGCGCCGAGGTCCGGGGCGGACGGCGCCACGCCCGCCGCGACCAGCCGCGAGCCGAGCGCGGCGACCATCGCGCCGTTGTCGGTGCACAGCCGGGGGCTGGGGACGCGCAGCACGATCCCGGCCTTCGCGCACCGCTCCTCGGCCAGCGCCCGCAGCCGCGAGTTGGCCGCCACACCGCCGCCGAGCACCAGGTGGTCGACGCCGTGGTCCTGGCAGGCGCGGACGGCCTTCCTCGTCAGCACGTCGGCCACCGCCTCCTGGAAGGACGCCGCGACGTCGGCGACCGGCACCGGCTCCCCGGCCCGCTGCCGTGCCTCGACCCAGCGGGCGACGGCGGTCTTCAGCCCGGAGAAGGAGAAGTCGTAGGGGGCGTCGCGGGGGCCGGTCAGCCCGCGCGGGAAGTCGATCGCGGCCGGGTCCCCCTCGCGGGCCGCCTTGTCGATCGGCGGCCCGCCGGGGAAGGGCAGGCCCAGCACGCGGGCCACCTTGTCGAAGGCCTCCCCCGCCGCGTCGTCGATGGTCCGGCCCAGCGACTGCACCTCGCGGGAGAGGTCGGGCACGAGCAGCAGCGAGCTGTGCCCGCCGGAGACCAGCAGCGCCAGCGAGGGCTCGGCGAGCTCGCCGTGCTGCAACTCGTCGACGGCGACGTGCGCGGCGAGGTGGTTGACCCCGTACAGCGGCTTGCCCAGCGCCAGCGCGTACGCCTTGGCCGCGGCGAGGCCGACCAGCAGCGCGCCGGTCAGCCCGGGACCGGCGGTCACCGCGATCGCGTCGACGTCGTCGGCCCGCACGCCCGCCTCGGCCAGGGCGCGGTGCACCGTGGGGACCATCGCCTCCAGGTGCGCCCGCGAGGCGATCTCCGGGACGACGCCGCCGAAGCGCTCGTGCTCGGCCATCGAGGTGGCCAGCGCGTCGGACAGCAGCGTCCGCCCGCGCACCAGCCCGACCCCGGTCTCGTCGCACGAGGTCTCGAAACCGAGGACCAGCGGCTCGCTCACGACTTCTCCCGCTTCATCACGACGGCGTCGGTGCCGCTCGGTTGGTAGTAGCCGCGGCGCCGGCCGATCTCGGTGAACCCGCGCCGCCGGTAGAGCCCCTGCGCCACCTCGTTGTCGGCGCGGACCTCCAGCAGCACCACCGGACTGCGCCGGTCGGCCTCCTCCAGCAGCGCGTCGAGCAACTGCGCGCCGATCCCCTCGCCCTGCCGGTCGGCGGCCACCCCGATGGTGGCCACGTGCGCCTCGTCGTCGTAGGCGATCAGCCCCGCGTACCCGACGAGCCGGTCGCCGTCCTCGGCCACCAGGTAGTACCGGGTGTCGGTGCGGGACAGCTCGTCGCGGTACATCGCCGCGGTCCAGGTGTCCGGGGCGAACAGCTCCTCCTCGAGCTCGAGGACGGCCGCGAGGTCGGCCAGCCGCATCGGCCGCAGCCGGACCCTCACGTCGTGGTCACCGGCTTGAACGACGTCGGCGGGACCGCGTCCGGGCGGCGCAGGTACAGCGGCACCAGCGGCCCGGCGGACGACGGGTCGGCCAGCTGCGCCGCCGCGGCCCGCAGCAGCCCCGACGTCGTCACCTCGGCCGGGGTGACCTCGACGCCCAGCCGCTCGGCGAACCGCGGGTCGCCGACCACCGGGCCCTCGACGGTCAGCTCCTCCGGCCGGACCACGCCGGGGCCGGCAGTGCGTGCCCCGTCGGCGCCGTAGGCGGCCCAGTAGACCTCCTTGCGGCGGGCGTCGGTGACCACGGTGCGGGCGCCGGAGCCGATCGCGTCCAGCGAGCACACGCCGACGGCGGGCAGCCCACGCGCGTCGGCGAGGGCCACGGCGGTGACCACGCCGACCCGCAGCCCGGTGAACGGACCCGGGCCCAGGCCGGTCACGACGGCGTCGACGTCGGCCGTCGACAGGCCACCCTCGCCCAGCACCTCGGTCACGGCGACGGTGAGCAGCTCGGCGTGCCGGTTGCCGGAGGGCACGGCCCGCTCGGCGAGGACCTCGACCGGGCCCTCCGGGGACCAGCGCGCCAGGCCGGCGACCAGCGTCGGGGTGGCGGTGTCGAGGGCGAGGACGAGCACGGACGCCCAGGTTACGCAGCGCCGTCCAGGCGCCGCTCCCAGCCGGGGCCGTGCGGCACGAGCAGCGCCGTCCGGACGTCGTCGTCGCGGCGGTCCAGCCGCACCTCCAGGTGCTCGTCGGCGAGCTGCTCGACCTTGCCCTGGCCCCACTCGACGACGGTGACCGACTCGTCGGCCGAGGCGTCGAGGTCCAGGTCGTCGACGTCGGCCACGCCGCCGAGACGGTAGGCGTCGACGTGCACCAGCGGCAGCCGGCCGCCCCGGTGCACCCGGGAGATGACGAACGTCGGGGAGGTGACCGGCTCGCGCACGCCGAGCGCGTCGCCGACGCCCTGGGTGAGCGCGGTCTTGCCCGCTCCCAGCGGGCCGACCAGCACGACGAGGTCCCCGGCGCGGAACAGCCCGGCCAGGGCCGCACCGAACGCGCGGGTGTCCTCCGGGGTGGGCAGCACGTGCTCGCGCTTCACGGCAGGCTCCTCGCGACCGCGGTCAGGTCGGCGAGCAGCCCGGCCCGCGGCGCGCCGTTGGGTCCGAACCGGATCGCCGCCGACGGGTGGTAGGTGGCCCACACCGCGCGGCCGTCCACCTCGTGCGCCCGCCCGCGGACCCCGGCCAGGACGGTCCGCGGTCCCAGGAACCACTTGGCCGACGACAGGCCGAGGGCGACGACGATCGGCGGGTCCAGCAGCTCCAGCTGCCGCCGAAGCCAGCCGCTGCAGCGCGCCACCTCCGGGGCCTTCGGCGTCCGGTTGCCCGGAGGGCGGCACTTGACCACGTTGAGCACGGCGGCCTCGCCGCGGTCGAGCCCGGCCTCGGCCAGCAGCTGGTCGAGCAGGGCGCCGGACCTCCCCACGAACGGCCGGCCGCTCGCGTCCTCCTGCGCGCCAGGGGCCTCGCCGACCAGCGCCAGCCGGGGACGGCCGGAAGCCGGGACGTCGCCGACCACCACGTGCTGCCTTGTGGCGGCCAGCTCCGGGCAGGCCACGCAGGGCCGGGCCGCGGCGGCCAGGGCGGCCCAGTCCGGCGCCGCGGCGGCGGTGCGGGCCACCTCCTCCGCGGCGGCGTCGAACCGGGGCGGACGGGGTGCGGCCACGACCAGCACCCTAACGGCGGCGCGACACCCTTCCGCTGCCCGGACCCGGGGTGCGAACGTGGGCCCGAGGTGGCACCACCCCCTACGTCGAAGGGCAGCCGGCCAATGGCGGTTCACGTCCGACTCCCCCGCCTGGACCTCTACGACGTCGCATTCCTCGCCGGCGGCACCCGCCGGGTCGTGGACACCGCGCTGGTCGTCCTCATCCGCGACGGGCGCGTGCGGGTCCGATCCGCCGGCCACCTGGTCACCGCCGGGCTGTCTCGCCGCCACCCGGTGGAGGCGGCCGTCCTCGACGCGGTCGGTCCGCTCGGACACCGGTCCGTCGACACCGTCTGCTGGCGCCTGGCCGAGGACGACCGAGTGCTCGACGTCGGCCGACGGCTTCGGGAGGCTGGACTGCTCGGCCGGGTCGGCGCACTGAGCCTCCTGCGCCGCGGCCACCGGTCCCCAACCCCGACCCGCCTCGGACGCAGGGTGCTGCGCGAGGTCGGCCGACAGCCGAGCACGGGGGATCCCGAGGCGACGCGCGTGGCACTGGGTGGACGGTCGGCGATGGACGACCAGCGGCTGCGGGCGGAGATCTTCGAACGGCCCGGCACGTCCCTCCGGCCGGCCCGGCCGGGCCGTCGCTCCCGGGATGTCGACCACAGCGATCCGCGGCTGGCCGCCTACCGGCGCGCGGGCCGCTCCTCCGTCGCCGGCGGGTACGTGTCGATCGACGGCGGCGCCCCCTGATCCTCAGTGCTCTGACGCGTCGTTGTGGTCGGCCACCGCCGGGCTCTGTGCGATCACCCGCCGCAGCAGCGCCGAGAGCGCGGCGGTCACCTCGTCGGGCTTCTCGAGCAGCACCATGTGGCCGGCGTCCTGCACCGTCACGTAGTCGCTGTCCGGCAGCCGCTCGACGATCGCGTCGCTGTGCTGGCTGGGGATGAGCGTGTCCTTGGCCCCCGTGAGCACCAGCGTCGGGATGCCGCGCATCGGCTCCAGCGCGGCGGTGTGGTCCATGCCGGCCAGCGCCGGGTAGAACTCCGCGATCACCTCGACCGGCGTGCCGGCGATCATCGAGTCGACATAGCGCCCGAGGGCCGGGTCCACGTCGGCCGACGCGAAGGACAGGGCCCACGTCACGTGCGAGATGAGGTCGGCGGCCAGCCGGCGGGTGCGCTCGGCGAAGGCCGGACGGCGGCGCATCGTGAACGCCGCCACCGGGAGGAAGGCAGCCCGCACCCGGGTGAGCAGCTCGGGCATCCCGAAGTCCAGGTCGGCCAGGTTCCCGCTGGAGGTGCTCATCAGCGCGGCGCCGACGACCTTGGTGCCGAACAGCTCGGGCCGCAGCGCGGCCAGCGCCATGATCGTCATGCCGCCCATCGAGTGGCCGACCAGGACCACCGGTCCCCGCGGCGCCCGGCTCTCGATGACCCGGGCGAGGTCGCGGCCCAGCTGCTCCATCGTCGAGTGCTCGGCCGGTCCGCGACCGGAGGAGCCGTGGCCGCGCTGGTCGTAGAAGACCAGCCGGGCCTTCGGGCGGGAGCCGTTGGCGGTGGCGAGCTCCGCGCCCAGTGCCCGCCGCTGGAAGGTCCACGACGCCATCGACAGCGTGTAGCCGTGCACGAAGACGACGGTCAGCGGCGCGTCCGCCGGGCCGACCTCCTCCACGTCGAGCAGGACGCCGTCGTCGGCCAGGACCAGCGCCGTCCGGTCGGCGCGCCGCGCGGCCGGGCCCAGCGGGTCGTCCTCCCGCAGCTGCGCGTCGGTGGCCCCGGCCGGCAGCCCCGCCGCCGACCCCAGCCGCTCGGCGCCCACCCGGCGCGCCGCGGCGCGGCTGAGCCCGATGCCGACCGCGGTGCCGGCGGCGGCCAGGCCCAGGACGGCGCCGACGATGCCGACGCGGTGGTGCGGGGAGCCCTTCCTCGGGGCCGGCTGCTTGCGGGCCGCCATCAGACCGCGCCCGCCGAGCCCACGTGGCGGCGGGTGAACCGGCCCCCGACCCGGGTGACCAGCTCGTAGTGGATGGTGTCGACGGCGTCGGCCCACTGCTGCGCGGTCGGCTCGCCGCGATCCCCCGGCCCCCAGAGCACGACCTCGTCGCCGGCCTGCACCTCGGCGTCGCCGACGTCCAGCACGAACTGGTCCATGCAGACCCGGCCGGCGATGGTCCGGTGCGCTCCGGCGGCCAGGACGGGAGCGTGGTTGCCGGCCGCCCGCGGCACGCCGTCGGCGTACCCGACCGGCACGAGGACGAGGGTGGTCTCGGCCTCCGGGAAGTAGGTGTGCCCGTAGGAGACGCCCACCCCGGCCGGGACCCGCTTGGTCAGCGCCACCGAAGCCCGGACCGTCATCGCCGGGCGCAGGCCGTGCACGGCGGGATCCCCGCCGAGCGGGTCCAGGCCGTAGATCGCGACACCGGGCCGGACCATGTCGTACCAGGTCTCGGGCAGGGCGACGGTCGCCGCGGAGTTGGCCATGTGCCGCCGGGCGTCGGTCAGCCCGGCCGTGCGGGCGATCGCGACGGCCTGCTCGAACACCCGGACCTGCGCGCCGATCGTCGGGTGCGTCGGGGCGTCGGCGTAGGCCATGTGGCTCCACAGCCCGACCACCTCGACCTCGCCGCCGGCCTGCGCCCGTGCCGCCGCGGCCACCAGACCGGGCCAGTCGGCCTCGGTGGCGCCCTCGCGGGAGAGCCCGGTGTCGGCGAACAGGTGCACCCGGGCGGTGCGGCCGGTGGCGCGGGCCGCCGCCACCACCTCGGCCAGGGCCCACTCGGCGCTGACGGAGAGCTCGACGTCGGCGGTGAGCGCGGCGGCGTAGTCGGTGCCGGGGGCGTGCAGCCAGGCGAGCACGGGGGCGGTGATGCCGGCCGCGCGCAGCGCCAGCGCCTCCTCCAGGACGGCGACCCCGAGCGCGTCGGCGCCACCGGCCAGGGCGGCGCGGGCCGCGGGGAGCATGCCGTGCCCGTAGCCGTCGGCCTTGACCACCGCCATCAGCGGCCGCCCGACCCGCTCGCGCAGCACCGCGGTGTTGGCGGCGATGGCGTCCAGGTCGACGAGGATCTCCGCGCGGGCTCGGTCGGTCACGTCCCCGAGTCTCCCAGGCGGCCGGCCGGGGCCCCGTGCAGGCGGGCCAGCGTCGCGGGCAACCGGCGGACCAGGTCCCCGGCGATCAGCGGGCCGTGCTCGGCGGCCGCCTGCCCCGCGCGGCCGTGCACGTGCGCGGCCACCGCCGCCGCCTCGACCGCCGGCAGCCCGGTGGCCAACAGCGCCCCGCCGATGCCGGAGAGCACGTCACCGGTACCGGCCGTGGCCAGCCACGGGGTGCCGGTGCCGTTGACGAACGCGGTGCCGTCGGGCGCGGCGACCACCGTGGCGTCGCCCTTGAGCAGCACGACGGCGCCCAGGTCGGCGGCCAGCCGGCGGGCCGAGCCGATCCGGTCCGCGGTGACGTCGGCGCCGAACCGGGCGAACTCCCGGTCGTGCGGGGTCAGCACGGTGGGAGCGCCGCGGTCGCGCACCAGCTCCGGCTGCTGCGCGGCCATCGTCAGCGCGTCGGCGTCCACCAATACCGGCAGGTCGGTGGCCAGCACCTCGGCCAGCACGCTGCGCGCGTCGTCGTCGGTGCCCATGCCGGGGCCCACCACCCAGGCCTGCACGCGGCCGGCGTCGCCGGGCCGGCCCTCGGTGACGATCACCTCCGGCCAGGCGGCGCGCACCCCCTCCGCCGCCGTCCCCGCGTAGCGGACCAGGCCCGGCCGGGTCCGCAGCGCCGCCCCGGTGCACAGGACGGCGGCCCCCGGGTAGGTCGACGAGCCGGCGACGATGCCCACCACGCCCTGCGTGTACTTGTCGTCGCCGGCGTGCGGCGGCCGGATCCGCGCCGCGACGTCGGCGTCGGCCAGCCGGCGGACCGACGCGGCCGGCAGGTCCAGCCCGATCTCGACGAGGTGGACCGTCCCCGCGTACCCGCGGCCCTCCCCCACCACCAGCCCGGGCTTGACCGCGCCGAAGGTCACCGTGTGCTGGGCGGGGAACGCCGCGCCTCGCACCGCGCCCGTGTCGGCGTCGACGCCGCTGGGCACGTCGACGGCGACCATCAGCCCGGGCCCGGTGGCCGCCTGCTCGACCAGCGCGGCGGCCGCCGGACGCAGCCCGCCGGCGCCGCCGATGCCGACGACCCCGTCCAGCACGAGGTCGGCGCGGTCGAGCCCGGTGGGCCCGTCGGGGCCGGCGACCCGCCCACCGGCGGCCCGCAGCGCGGCGAGGCCGGCCGGGTGGGCGCGCTCGGCGTCCAGGAGGACGGCGGTCACCCGCGCGCCGCGCCGGGCGAGGGCGGCGCCGGCGAACAGCGCGTCCCCGCCGTTGTTGCCGGCGCCCACCAAGGCGGTGACCCGGACGCCGACGGCCCGGCCCAGCAGCCGCAGGCACACCGTCGCCAGCCCCGTGGCGGCCCGCTGCATCAGCGTGCCCTCGGGCGTGGCGGCGAGCAGCGGCGCCTCCGCGGCGCGCACCTCCTCGGCGGTGTGGAGCCCGATCACGGCGCCTCGTCCTGAGCACCCGTTGCCGCCCGCCCGACCCCCTCGGCGACCACCACGGCCGACGCGATGCCGCCATCGTGGCTCAGGGACACGTGCCAGGAGCTGACGCCGAGCTGGGCGGCCCGGCCGGCGACGCTGCCCCGGACCTGCAGGTGCGGCCGACCGTGCTCGCCCACGGTGACCTCGGCGTCGTGCCAGCGCAGGTCTCCGGGGGCGCCGAGGGCCTTGGCGAGGGCCTCCTTGGCCGCGAAGCGGGCGGCCAGCGACTCCCCCGTGCGCGGTGTCCCCGAGGGTGTGCGCTGCTCGGCGGCGGTGAACAGGCGGTCGCGCAGCCCGGGCGTGCGGACCAGTGAGGCGGCGAAACGGTCCACCGGCACCACGTCGATGCCGACCCCGATGATCACCCGGTCAGTCTGCCCTGCCGCCGTCCGGCCTGCGTGCCGGTGCGGACACCGACCTCAGCACAGCGCCGCCGACCTGGCGGTGTGTGGCGAGGTCGGCGGCGACAGAGTGCGGTCGGCGATCAGCTCACTCGACGGTGACCGACTTGGCCAGGTTGCGGGGCTGGTCGACGTCGTAGCCGCGGGTGTCGGCGATCTCGCAGGCGAGCACCTGCAGCGGCACCGAGGTGACCAGCGGCGCCATGAGCGTCGGGGTCTGCGGCACGCGGATGATGTGGTCGGCGTAGGGGACGACGTCCTCGTCGCCCTCCTCGGCGATCACGATCGTGCGCGCACCGCGGGCCCGGACCTCCTGGATGTTGGAGACCACCTTGCCGTGCACCGACTCCCGCGCCCGCGGTGAAGGCACCACGACGACGACCGGGGTGCCCTCGTCGATGAGCGCGATCGGGCCGTGCTTGAGCTCGCCGGCCGCGAACCCCTCGGCGTGGATGTAGGCGAGCTCCTTGAGCTTGAGCGCGCCCTCCAGCGCCACCGGGAAGGCGACGTGCCGGCCGAGGAACAGGATCGTGTCGGCGTCGGCCAGGGAGCGGCCGAGCTCGCGCACCGGCTCCATCTGGGACAGCACCTCGCGCACCGCCTCCGGCGTGCGGCGCAGCTCCTCGACGATCGTGGCGACCTCGTCGGCGAACTTGATGCCCCGGACCTGGGCGAGGAACAGCCCGACCAGGTAGCAGGCCACGATCTGGGCCAGGAAGCTCTTGGTCGAGGCGACCGCGACCTCGGGCCCGGCGTGGGTGTAGAGAACCGCGTCGGACTCGCGCGGGATGGTCGACCCGTTGACGTTGCAGATCGCCAGCACGCGGGCCTTCTGCTCCTTGGCGTGCCGCAGCGCCATCAGCGTGTCCATGGTCTCGCCGGACTGGCTGATGACGACGACCAGCGTGGAGCGGTCGAGCACCGGGTCGCGGTAGCGGAACTCGCTGGCCACCTCGACCTCGACCGGGATGCGGGTCCAGTGCTCGATGGCGTACTTGGCGATCAGCCCGGCGTGGTAGGAGGTGCCGCAGGAGACGACGAAGACCTTGTCGATCTCGCGCAGCTCCTGGTCGGACAGGCGCACCTCGTCGAGCACCAGCTCGCCGTTGTCGCCGAGCCGGCCCAGCAGGGTGTCGGCGACGGCCTGCGGCTGCTCGGCGATCTCCTTGAGCATGAACCAGTCGTGGCCGCCCTTCTCGGCGGCCGCGGCGTCCCAGTCCACGGTGTAGGCGGTCGGCTCGACGACCGTGCCGGCGAAGTCGGTGACCGTGAGGCCCCGCTCGCGGTCGATCTCGACGACCTGGTCCTGGCCGAGCTCCCGGGCCTCCCGGGTGTGCGCGATGAACGCGGCGACGTCGGAGCCCAGGAAGTACTCGCCGTCGCCGACGCCCACCACCAGCGGGCTGTTGCGGCGGGAGGCGACGAGGGTGTCGGGCTCGTCGGCGTGGGAGGCCACGAGGGTGAACGCACCCTCGAGCCGCCGGCTCACCGCGCGCATCGCCTCGGCCAGCCGGCCCGGGCCCTCCGGCGTCTCCGCGTAGTGCGCCGCGAGCAGGTGCGCGGCGACCTCGGTGTCGGTCTCGGAGGTGAACTCGACGCCGGCGGCCTCGCACTCGGCGCGCAGGGCGGCGAAGTTCTCGATGATCCCGTTGTGCACCACCGCGACCTTGCCGTCGGCGGACACGTGCGGGTGCGCATTGCGGTCGGTCGGCCCGCCGTGGGTGGCCCACCGGGTGTGCCCGAGGCCGATGGTCGCCGAGGGCAGGGGACGGTCGGCGAGGACCTTCTCCAGGTTGGCCAGCTTGCCGGCCTTCTTCGCCGTCGCCATCTCCCCGTCAGCGAGGACGGCGACGCCCGCCGAGTCGTACCCCCGGTACTCCAGCCGGCGCAGGCCGTCCAGGACGACGTCCAGGGCGTTCTGCGGGCCGACGTATCCCACGATTCCGCACATTGTCCCGAGGGTACCGGCGGAAGCGGACGCCACCGTCCCTCGCGACGGTGATCCACCCCTTCGTGCGGCGTAACGCTCGCCTCACTCGAACGAGGCTCAGTCGACGGAGGCGACGACCTCCGCGAGCCGGGCGGCGATGCCGTCGGCCTGCTCCTGGGTGGGCGCCTCGACCATCACGCGGACCAGCTGCTCGGTGCCCGACGGGCGCAGCAGCACCCGGCCGTCGTCGCCCAGCTCGGCCTCGCAGGCGTTCACCGCGGCGGCGACGGCGTCGCTCTCCACGACGGCCAGCCGGTCGCGGACCGGCACGTTGACCAGCACCTGCGGCAGCCGCTGCACGACCGAGGCCAGCTCCGCCAGCGACGAGCCGGTGGCCGCCATCCGCGACAGCAGCGCCAGGCCGGTGAGCAGCCCGTCGCCGGTGGTGGCGTGGTCGAGGAACACCAGGTGCCCGCTCTGCTCCCCACCGAGGCTGAGCCCCCGATCGCGCAGGGCCTCGAGCACGTAGCGGTCGCCGACGGCGGTCGTGTGCACGGCGATGCCGGCGTCGCGCATGGTGTGGTGGAAGCCGAGGTTGCTCATCACCGTGGCGACGACGGTGTCCCCGGCGAGCTCGCCGCGCTCCTTGAGCCCCAGCGCGCAGACGGCCAGGATCGCGTCGCCGTCGACCGGCTCCCCGGTCGCGCTCACCGCGAGGCAGCGGTCGGCGTCCCCGTCGTGGGCGATGCCCAGGTCGGCGCCGTGCGCCCGGACGGCCTCGGTCAGCGGCTCCAGGTGGGTGGAGCCGATGCCGTCGTTGATGTTCCAGCCGTCGGGTTCACCGCCGATGACGTGCACCGTGGCACCCGCCCGGCGGTAGACCTCGGGGGCGACGGAGGCGGCGGCGCCGTGCGCGCAGTCGACGACGAGGGTGAGGCCGGTCAGCGGCTTGTCCACCGTGGTCAGCAGGTGCTCGACGTAGGTCGCGGCGGCATCGGGCAGGTCGCGGACGCGCCCGATGTCGGCACCGGTGGGCCGGTGGGCTCCCGAGTCACCGGCGGCGACGACCTGCTCGATCGCGGCCTCGACGGCGTCGGGCAGCTTGTGCCCACCGCGGCTGAACAGCTTGATGCCGTTGTCGGGCATCGGGTTGTGACTGGCGGAGATCATCACGCCGAGGTCGGCGCCGGTGTGCGCCGTGAGGTGCGCGATCGCCGGGGTGGGCAGCACCCCGGCGCGCAGCACCTCCGCACCGGCACTGGCGAGGCCCGCCACGACGGCGGCCTCGAGCATCTCCCCGCTGGCGCGGGGGTCACGGCCGACGACCGCGACGGGACGCGAGGTCCCGTCGCGGTCGGCGAGCACGCCGGCGGCAGCACGTGCCACCGAGAGGGCCAACTCCGGCGTGAGGTCGGCGTTGGCCCGACCCCGGACGCCGTCGGTCCCGAAGAGGCGACCCACGGGCGTACCGGTCAGCGCTTCGAGTACTGAGGCGCCTTGCGCGCCTTCTTCAGGCCGTACTTCTTCCGCTCGGTGACGCGGGCGTCACGCGTGAGGAAGCCGGCCTTCTTGAGCGCCGGACGGTCCTCGGCCTCGACCTCGACCAGGGCGCGGGCGATCGCCAGGCGCAGCGCACCGGCCTGGCCGCTGACACCGCCACCCCGCAGGATGCCGACGACGTCGTACTGCTCGGCCTTCTCGAGGATCACGAACGGCTCACGGATGAGCTGCTGGTGCACCTTGTTCGGGAAGTAGTCCTCGATGGTGCGGCCGTTGAGGCGGAACTGGCCGGTGCCGGGCAGCAGCCGCACGCGGACGATGGCCTCCTTGCGCCGGCCGACGGTCTGCACCGGACGCCCCTCGGCGTCGGTCACGGTCAGTGCGCTGGTCACTGGGCCACCTGCTTGATCTCGTAGGGCTGGGGCTGCTGCGCGGCGTGCGGGTGCTCGGGCCCGGCGTACACCTTCAGCTTCTTGAGCATCTGCCGGCCCAGGCTGTTGTGCGGCAGCATCCCCTTGATCGCGCGCTCGATGACGCGGTCGGGGTGGGTCTTCAGCTGGTCGCCGACGTTGATGGTCTTGAGACCACCGGGGTGACCGGAGTGGCGGTAGGCGTTCTTCGTCTCCCGCTTGGTGCCGGTCAGAGCGACCTTGCCCGCGTTGACGATGACGACGAAGTCGCCGACGTCCACGTGCGGGGCGTACTGGGGCTTGTGCTTGCCGCGCAGCAGCTGCGCGGTCTGGCTGGCGAGTCGACCGAGCACCACGTCAGTGGCGTCGATGACGTGCCAGGCCCGGCTGACCTCGCCGGGCTTGGGGGTGTACGTGCGCACGGCGCTCGTGTCCTCCGTCGTCGTCGGATCGGCTGGTGGGATCGCCTCACCGAGCACGGGAGACGGTGCAGCACGCGCGGGCACCAGCCGGCCCGCGCGCCAGCCGATCACGATACCAGCCGGCGGCTCCCCGGCATCGAGCCGGAGCGGACGGACCGCTCAGCGCACCTCGTGCAACTGGCCGGACTCGACGTCGTAGACGGTGCCCCGGACCTCGCGGGAGAGCAGGTACGGGCTCTCGTGGATGAGCCGCATCGACTCGCGCACGTCCTCGTCGGCGTCGCGGAAGGCGCGCACCGCCCACGGGGGCCGACGCCCGGTGGCCTGCTCCACGAGATCGGCGAACGAGTTGTCGTCCGTGGCCTGCAGCCCGCACTGCGTGTGGTGCACGAGCAGGATCTCGCGGGTCCCGAGCACGTGCTGGGAGACGGTGAGCGAACGGACGACGTCCTCGGTGATGACGCCGCCGGCGTTGCGGATGACGTGCGCGTCGCCGACCTCGAGGCCGAGCATCTGGAACAGCGGCATCCGGGAGTCCATGCAGGCCACCACGGCGACGCGCCGGGCCGGACGGACGTCCTTCGAGCCGGGGAACCGCCGCGCCCAGGCCGTGTTGGCCGCCAGCATCCGGTCGATCTCGCTCACGCACACCCCTCCTGCCTACGCCTCCGCCGACCCTAGCGGCGGCGCCGGGCGGCCTCACCCCGGGACGGCGACCGGACCCTCAGGAAGGCCGGTGCCGGCCGACGACCCCCGCAGCGCGCCGGCGACAGGTCGGGCGGCCACCGGCGTGCGCCACCGTGCGGCAGGCCGCCGCCGCGGCCGCCCCTGCCGGGTCCTCCGGGCCGGCGCCGCGCCCCCCGGCGATCCGCTGGTCTCCTCCGGGCTCCCGGGTGCGGTCGTGGGCGATCGGTCAGGATGTGCCCGTGCGCACGGTCGAGGAACACCAGGCGGTCGTCGCCGCCCTCCTGCCGGACATGCCCGAGGAGGAGGTGGCGCTCGCCGCGGCGCACAACCGCGTCCTCGCGCGGGACCTGCCCGCCGCCGTGCCGCTCCCCGGCTTCGACAACTCCGCGATGGACGGGTACGCCGCGCGCTCGGCGGAGGTCTCCTCCCTGCCGGTCCGGCTGCCCGTCGCCGACGACATCCCCGCCGGTCGCACCGACGTCCGGCCCCTGGCGCCGGGGACCGTGCAGCGGATCATGACCGGCGCGCCCCTGCCGGCCGGCGCCGACGTCGTCGTGCCGGTGGAACTCACCGACGGCGGCACCGACGTGGTGGAGATCCGGGACGCGCCGGCGGCCGGCACCCACCTGCGCCGGGCCGGGGAGGACATCGCCGCGGGCACGGTGGCGCTGACCGCCGGGACCCCGCTGGGCGCCGCACAGCTGGGCCTGGCCGCCGCCGTCGGGGCCCGGACGCTGACCGTTCGCCGCCGCCCACGGGTGCTGGTGCTCTCCACCGGCAGCGAGCTGGTCGCCCCCGGCGAGCCGTTGCTGCCCGGCCAGATCTACGAGTCCAACTCCGCCCTGCTGGTCGCCGCGGTCGAGGACGCAGGCGGGACGGCCCGGCGGCTGCACTTCGTCCCCGACGACGTCGACCAGTTCCTCGCCACCGTGCGCGCCGAGCTGGCCACCGCCGACCTGCTGGTCACCAGCGGCGGTGTGAGCGCGGGCGCCTACGAGGTGGTCAAGGACGTCTTCCGGGCGCTGGGCACCGTCGAGTTCGTGAAGGTGGCGATGCAGCCGGGCGGCCCGCAGGGCGCGGGGACGGTGGACGGCGTCCCGGTGGTCACCCTCCCCGGGAACCCGGTGAGCTCCTTCGTGTCCTTCGAGGTCTTCGTACGGCCCGCGCTGCGCCGCGCGCTGGGGCACGCCACCCCCGGCCGGCTGCGCGCCCCGGCGACGCTGACCGCCCCGCTGCGCTCCCCCGCCGGCCGCCGCCAGTTCCTGCGCGGGCGCTTCGACGGCGGGCGGGTCTCCCAGGTCGGCGGCCCCGGGTCGCACCTGGTCGCGCACCTGGCCCGCGCCAACTGCCTGGTCGTCGTCCCCGAGGACGTCACCGAACTGCCCGCCGGCGCCCAGGTGGACGTCGTGCTGATCGAAGGAGCGCTCCAGTGAGTCGACGGCGCTGTGAGCATCGCAGCGAGCGCCGGCGAGCGAGGAGCGGAGCAGTGCCGGAGACGAACAGGAGTGCACAGTGACCGGTGACCCCACGAGCATCGACCCGACGGCGGACAACCCCACCCGCGAGGAGAGCGTGCACTCGCCCCTGGCCCAGGCGCCGCGGCTGACCCACGTCGACGCGGCCGGCGCCGCCCGCATGGTCGACGTCTCGGCCAAGCCGGTGACGGCCCGGGAGGCGACCGCGGCCGGACGGGTGCTGGTCAGCTCCGAGGTCGTCGCGCTCCTGCGCGGTGAGGGGGTGCCCAAGGGCGACGCGGTCGCCGTCGCGCGCATCGCCGGCATCGCCGGGGCCAAGCGGACGCCGGACCTGGTGCCGTTGTGCCACCCGATCGCGCTGCACGGCGTCACGGTGGACGTGACCGTGGCCGACGACGCGGTCGAGATCACCGCGACCGCGCGCACCGCCGACCGCACCGGGGTGGAGATGGAGGCGCTCACCTCCGTCGCCGTGGCCGGGCTGACCGTCATCGACATGGTCAAGGCGGTGGACCCGCGGGCGACGATCACCGACGTCCGGCTGCTGGCCAAGTCCGGCGGGAAGAGCGGGGAGTGGCGGAGATGAGCGAGCTGCCGGCCGACGCGCGCGCCGTGGTCGTCACCGCCTCCAACCGCGCCGCCGCCGGGGTCTACGCCGACCGCAGCGGGCAGGCGCTCGCCGAGGGGCTGCGGGAGCTGGGCTTCACCGTCGAGGGCCCGCACGTGCGCCCCGACGACGTCGCCGAGCTCGAGGTGGTGCTGCGCGAGGCGGTCGCCTCCGGCACCGACGTCGTCCTCACCACCGGCGGCACCGGGCTCTCCCCCACCGACGTCACCCCCGAGGCGACCCGTGCGGTGCTCGAACGGGAGGCCCCGGGCCTCGCCGAGGCGGTCCGCCGGTACGGCGAGCCGAAGGTGCCGACGTCGGTGCTCTCCCGGGGGCTGGCCGGCACGGCCGGGCGGACGCTCATCGTCAACCTGCCCGGCTCCACCGGCGGGGTGCGCGACGGGCTCGCGGTGCTCGGACCGCTGCTGCCGCACGTGGTCTCGCAACTGCGCGGCGGCGACCACTGAGCGATGACACTGCGACGCTCCGCGTCGCACCGCGGCCACGTACCGTCCCCGACCGGCGCTGAG
This sequence comes from Geodermatophilus sp. SYSU D00708, assembly GCF_054050115.1. Taxonomy (NCBI): domain Bacteria; kingdom Bacillati; phylum Actinomycetota; class Actinomycetes; order Geodermatophilales; family Geodermatophilaceae; genus Geodermatophilus; species Geodermatophilus sp. SYSU D00708. The sequence continues at coordinate 78,261 of NZ_JBJGYS010000005.1, forward strand.
CCCACTCCGGACTTCGTCGCGGGGCGGCTCCCTACTCGGGGAGGACCAGGCGCTCGCGGCGGGTGTAGACGTTGCAGCCGTCGCCGCGGAGGAACCCGACCAGGGTGATGCCGGCGTCGGCGGCGAGCTCCACGGCCAGCGACGACGGCGCCGACACCGCGGCCAGCACCGGGATGCCGGCCATCGCCGCCTTCTGGGTGAGCTCGAAGCTGGCCCGGCCGCTGACCATGAGGACGTGCCCGGCCAGCGGCAGCCGGCCCCCGCGCACCGCGTCGCCGACCACCTTGTCGACGGCGTTGTGCCGGCCGACGTCCTCCCGCAGCGCGACCAGCTCGCCCGCGGCGGTGAACAGGCCGGCCGCGTGCAGGCCGCCGGTCTTGTCGAACACCTGCTGGGCCGCGCGCAGCCGGTCGGGCAGCGCGAGCAGCGTCGACAGCTCCAGCCGGACGGCGTCGCCCGCGACGTCGTAGCGGGTCCGCGTCCGGATCGCCTCGATGCTGGCCTTGCCGCAGACGCCACAGGAGCTGGACGTGTAGAAGTTCCGGTCCAGCGCGGTGTCGGGCGCCTCCACCCCGGGGGCGAGGTCGACGTCGACGACGTTGTAGGTGTTGCGGCCGTCGGGGTCGACCGAGTCGCAGTAGCGCAGCCCCAGGACGTCGTCCGCGCTGCCGATCACGCCCTCGGTGGCGAGGAAGCCGTGCACCAGGTCGAAGTCGTCCCCCGGGGTCCGCATGGTCACCGCCAGCGGCGTGCCGGACAGGCGGATCTCCAGCGGCTCCTCCGCCGCCACGGTGTCCGGTCGGGTGGTGCGCGCCGAGCCGCGGATCCGCAGCACCGGCGTCCGGCTCGTGACTCGTCCCACGGAGGGCGACGGTACCCACGCCCGGGCCCTACGGTGCTGGCTGTGTCCGCGTTGCCGCCCTACGCCGCCGTCGTCCTGGCCGGCGGCCGCGCCGCGCGGATGGGCGGGCAGGCCAAGCCGCAGCTCGACGTCGGCGGCCGGACCATGCTGGCCGCCGTCCTCGCCGCGGCGGCCGACGCCGAGCCGCGGGTGGTCGTGGGCCCGCCGCAGCCGGTGCCCCCGGGTGTGCTCGTGGTCCGCGAGGAGCCGCCCCGGGGTGGGCCGGTGGCCGCGATGCGGGCCGGGCTGGCCGCCGTCCACACCGAGGTCGTCGCCGTGCTCGCCGGCGACCTGCCGTTCCTCACGCCCGACCTGATCCGCGCCCTGCGCGAACGGCTGACCGGCGACGGCGTGCTGGTCGTCGACGACACCGACCGCGACCAGCTGCTGCTCGGCGTGTGGCGGACCGCGGCGCTCCGGGGCGCCGTCGACGGGGTCACCGGCCCCACCTCGGTGCGCAAGGTGCTCGCCCCCCTGGCGGTGCGGCGGCTGCACCCGACCCTCACCCCAGGCCTGCCACCGCCCTGGACCGACTGCGACACCCCCGCCGACCTCGCCCGGGCGCGCGCCGCGGCCGCCGAGGTGGCCCGGATGGGACGGCGGCGCCGCGGGTAGCCCACCGGCCATGCGCATCGTCGTCGCCGGCGCCCACGGGCAGGTCGCCCGCCGCCTCGGCCGCCTCCTGACCGGCCGCGGGGACACCGTGGCCGGCATCGTCCGCAACCCCGACCATCAGGCCGACCTGAGGGACGACGGCGTCGAGCCGGTCGTCCTGGACCTCGAGCAGGCCGCCGTCGACGAGGTCGCCGCGGTCGTGCGCGGGGCCGACGCGGTGGTCTTCGCCGCCGGGGCCGGTCCCGGCAGCGGCGCCGCCCGCAAGCACACGGTCGACCGCGGGGCGGCGGTGCTCCTGGCCGACGCCGCCGAGCGCGCCGGCGTCCGCCGGTACCTGCTGGTCTCCTCGATGGGGGTCCAGCAGGCGCGGCAGGGAACGCCGCAGGGCATGGACCCGGTGTTCGCCGCCTACCTGCAGGCCAAGTTGGCCGCCGAGGACGTCATCCTGCCGCGCGCCGGCCTGGACACGGTGGTGCTGCGGCCGGGACGGCTCACCGACGACCCCGGCACGGGACGGGTCACCCTGGCCCACGGTGTCGAGTACGGCGAGGTGCCCCGGGACGACGTCGCCGCCGTCCTGCTCGCCCTGCTCGACGCCGGGAAGACCGACGAGGTGGTGGAGCTCGTCAGCGGCCCCACCCCGATCCCCGAAGCGGTGGCGGCCCTGCCGTGACGGCTCAGTCGCGGCGGGCGCGGGTGACCAGCGCGCGGGCGGCGAGCTCCCCGGCGGGTGGGTAGTCCACCGCGACCAGCGTCAGGCCGCCGGCGGGGGCCACGACGACCTCACCGGCCCGTTCGGTCCGCGGCAGCAGGGAGGCCGGCCACTCGGGGGGACGGCGCCCCTCCCCCACCGCGAGCAGGGCCCCGACCAGGCTGCGCACCATCGAGTGGCAGAACGCGTCGGCCGAGGCGCGCACGAGCACCAGCGCGCCGTCCCGCTCGGCCGACAGCGCCAGGAGGGTGCGGACGGTGCTCGCACCCTCGCGGCGGCGGCAGAACGCGGCGAAGTCGTGCTCGCCGAGGAGCAGTCCGGCCGCCAGCGCCATCGCGTCGACGTCGAGGGCCCGCGGCCACCCGACGGTGTCGAACCGGCGCAGCGGGGGCGGACCCGCGTCGACGTCGGTGAGCCGGTAGACGTAGTGCCGGCGCAGGGCACCGAAGCGGGCGTCGAACTCCGGCGGCGCCTCGGTCACGGCGGTCACCGCGATGTCGGGTGCGAGGACCCCGCGGAGCCGGCGGACCAGCTTCAGGCGCTGCGCGTCCCAGACCCGGCGAGCGACGTCGACGTGCGCGACCTGGCCGGTGGCGTGCACCCCGGCGTCGGTGCGCCCGGCGACGGTCAGCTCGACCGGGGCGCGCAGTACCGTGCCCAGGGCCGCCTCGAGGTCGCCCTGCACGGTGCGCTGTCCCGGCTGGCGCGCCCAGCCGTGCAGCGCCGTGCCGTCGTAGGAGATCTCCAGCCGGAGACGGACGAGCCCGCCACCGGGGTCGGTGACGGGCTCGTCGGTGTGCTGAGGGTTCAGCGAGTGCTCACTTCGGGTCGGGCGCGGCGTCCCCACCCTCGGTGTGGGTGCCGGCCGTGGCGGCGTCCATCGTCTCGGCCGGGTTGACCTCGGCGGCCGCGGCCTTCTGCAGCTCTGGGGAGAGCGCCGGGTCGTCGACGAGCACCGTGTTCACCGGCTCTGGCTCGGGGGTGACGTTGCCGTCGTCCTGCCGCTCGCCGTCGGGGTTGTAGACGTCGGTGACGACCTGCTGCGCCTCGGCGTCGACCCCGCCACCGGTCACGGCCGGGGAGGTGTCGCCGCCGGGCCCGGTCGTCTCGCCCGCGAGGGTCGCGCCCTGGTCACCGCCGCTGGCGGGCACCCCGACGGCGCCGGCGTTGCCACCCTCGCCCGGGTTCGCCCGGTCGCTCATCGCGTGCCGTCCGTGTCCTCGGCGTCGGCGGTCGCGGCCTCGGGGGCCTCGGCCTCGGTGGTCGCGGCCTCGGTGGTCGCGGCCTCGGGGGCCTCGGCGTCGGGGGCCTCGGCGTCGGCGGCGTCGGCGTCGGCGGCGTCGCTGCCGACCTCGGCGTCCTCGCTGGCCTCGGCGGTCTCGTCGGCGTCGGCGGTCTCGAGCGCCTCGGCGGTGACCTCACCGGACGCCGCAGCCGCACCGGCGCCGGAGGCGAACTGGGTGCCGCGGGCGCGCTCGGCCTCGCCGACGGCCTCCTGGGCCACGGTCAGCCCCTCGACCAGCTCGATCACGGCCATGGGGGCGTTGTCGCCCTTGCGCGAACCGACCTTGGTGATGCGGGTGTAGCCGCCCGGCCGGTTCTCGTAGCGCGGACCGATCTCGGCGAACAGCTGGTGGACGACGTCCTTGTCCCGGATGACGGTCATCACCTGGCGACGGGCGTGCAGGTCACCGCGCTTGGCGAAGGTCACCAGCTTCTCGGCGAACGGGCGCAGCCGCTTCGCCTTCGCCTCGGTGGTGGTGATCCGCCCGTGCTCGAACAGCGACGTGGCCAGGTTGGCCAGCATCAGCCGCTCGTGCGCAGGGGACCCGCCGAGACGGGGGCCCTTGGTGGGGGTGGGCATGTCGGTCCTTCCTCAGGCGGCCGGGCCGCGGTGCCGGCTGCGTTCCGTGGTGGTGCTGTCGATCGGCGCGCTGGACGCGCGGTGGTGCGTCCGGACCCAGTGTGGCGGCCCGGTCGGCGGTGCCGGACGGCGGGTTCCCCCGCCGCCCCGCGCCGGCCTCAGAGCTGCTCGGTCTCCTGGTAGGAGCCGTCGTCGTACTGCGCCTGGTCGTACGCGGCGGCGTACTCGCCGTGCTGCTGGTAGGCGTCGGTCTCGTAGCCCTCGTCGTAGCTCTCGACCGACGTCGGGATGAACCCGGGCGGGCTGTCCTTGAGCGCGAGGCCCATCGCCGCCAGCTTCATCTTGACCTCGTCGATCGACTTGGCCCCGAAGTTGCGGATGTCGAGCAGGTCGGCCTCGGAGCGGGTGACGAGCTCACCGACGGTGTGCACGCCCTCGCGCTTGAGGCAGTTGTAGGACCGGACGGTGAGGTCCATGTCCTCGATCGGCATCGAGAAGTTGGCGATGTCGGCGGCCTCGGCCGGGCTCGGCCCGACCTCGATGCCCTCGGCGTCGATGTTCAGCTCGCGCAGCAGGCCGAACAGCTCGACCAGCGTGGACCCGGCGCTGGCGATGGCGTCGCGCGGGGCGATAGACGGCTTGGTCTCGACGTCGACGACCAGACGGTCGAAGTCGGTCCGCTGCTCGACGCGGGTGGCCTCGACGGCGTAGGTGACCTTGAGGACCGGCGAGTAGATGGAGTCGACGGGGATCCGGCCGATCTCCTGGCCGGGCTGCTTGTTCTGCGGTGCCGGCACGTAGCCGCGGCCCCGCTCGACGACCAGCTCGATCTCCAGCCGGCCCTTGCCGTTGAGGGTGGCGATGTGCAGCTCGGGGTTGTGCACCTCGACCCCGGCCGGCGGCGCGATGTCCGCGGCGGTGACCTCGCCCGGGCCCTGCTTGCGCAGGTACATGGTCACCGGCTCGTCGGAGTCGGAGCTGACGACCAGGCCCTTGAGGTTGAGGATGATCTCGGTGACGTCCTCCTTGACCCCGGGCACGGTGGTGAACTCGTGCAGGGTCCCCTCGATCCGGATGCTGGTGACAGCAGCGCCGGGGATGGAGGAGAGGAGGGTGCGGCGCAGGGAGTTGCCGAGGGTGTAGCCGAAGCCCGGCTCGAGCGGCTCGATGACGAACCGCGAGCGCTGCTCGGAGAGGGTCTCCTCGGTCAGCGTCGGTCGCTGTGCGATGAGCATTGCGGTGATCTCCTTGGGGTCCTCCGGCGCCCGCCATATGACGCCGTGAGGGGGTGGTGCGGGCTCCGGAGGGCATCTGTCCACCCGCCGGAGCCGGCTCCGGGGCCGGGCCGGTGCGGCCCAACCCCGGAGGCGAGCTCCTACTTGGAGTAGAGCTCGACGATCAGCTGCTCCTGCACCGGGGTGTCGATCACCTGGCGGGCCGGCACGCTGTGCACGAGCACGCGCAGCTGGCTGCTGATGACCTCCAGCCACGGCGGCACGGGGCGCTCGCCGGCGCGGGCCTGGGCGACCTCGAAGGGCAGCATCCGCCGCGACTTCTCGGCGACCTCGATGATGTCGTTCGCGCTCACGCGGAAGGACGGGATGTCCACCTTGCGGCCGTTGACGCGGATGTGGCCGTGGCGCACCAGCTGGCGGGCCATGTCGCGGGACTCGGCGAAGCCGGCCCGGTAGACCACGTTGTCGAGGCGGGACTCGAGGATCTGCAGCAGGACCTCACCGGTCTTGCCCGACTTCTTGTTCGCCTCTTCGTAGTAGCCGCGGAACTGCTTCTCCAGCACGCCGTAGATGCGGCGGGCCTTCTGCTTCTCGCGCAGCTGCAGCAGGTACTCGCTGTCCTTGCTGCGGCCCCGGCCGTGCTCGCCCGGCGGGTAGGGCCGGATCTCGATCGGGCACTTCGGGGACTCGCACTTGCTGCCCTTGAGGAACAGCTTCATCTTCTCGCGCCGGCACATGCGGCAGTCGGCTCCGGTGTAACGGGCCACGTTTGTCTACCTTCGCTCTCGTCGGTGGCCGGTCAGACCCGGCGGCGCTTCTTCGGGCGGCAGCCGTTGTGCGGCTGCGGCGTCACGTCCTGGATCTGACCCACCTCGAGGCCGGTGGCCTGGAGGGACCGGATGGCGGTCTCACGGCCGGAGCCGGGGCCCTTGACGAAGACGTCGACCTTGCGCATGCCGTGCTCCTGAGCCTTGCGCGCGGCGTTCTCGGCGGCCATCTGCGCGGCGAACGGCGTCGACTTGCGCGAGCCCTTGAAGCCGACGTGGCCGGCGGAGGCCCAGCTGATCACGTTCCCGTTGGGGTCGGTGATCGACACGATGGTGTTGTTGAAGGTGCTCTTGATGTGAGCGGCGCCGTGGGCGACGTTCTTCTTCTCCTTGCGGCGGACCTTCTTGGCACCAGCCGCGGCGCGAGCCCTGGGAGGCATGTCTCTCCGGTTTCCTTCTGATCAGTGGCCAGATGCAGCACGTGTGCGCGCCGTCGCTCCCGCCCTCACGGGTCGCCTGCGACGGCGCGCGGCACGGCTTACTTCTTGCCGGCCTTCTTCTTGCCGGCGATGGTCTTGCGCGGACCCTTGCTCGAGCGAGCGTTGGTCCGGGTGCGCTGACCGTGGACGGGCAGGCCGCGACGGTGACGCAGGCCCTGGTAGCAGCCGATCTCCACCTTGCGGCGGATGTCGGCGGCCACCTCGCGGCGCAGGTCACCCTCGACGCGGAAGTGCTCGTCGATGTAGTCACGCAGCTTCAGCAGGTCCTCGTCGCTGAGGTCCTTGGCGCGCAGGTCGGGGCTGACGCCCGTCGCGGCCAGGGTCTCCTTCGCGTGGGCCTTGCCGATGCCGTAGATGTAGGTGAGCGCGATCTCCATCCGCTTCTCGCGGGGCAGGTCGACGCCGGCCAGTCGTGCCATGTCCAGGTACTCCCTCAGCCCTGCCGCTGCTTGTGGCGGGCGTTGTCGCAGATGACCATGACCCGGCCGTGCCGGCGGATCACCTTGCACTTGTCGCAGATCTTCTTCACCGACGGCTGGACCTTCACCGGTGCCGCCCCTCATTCCTGTCGATCGTGAGCCGCGCACACCCACCCCGGGTCGGGGCGGCGCGCAACGGCGGTTACTTGTACCGGTAGACGATGCGACCGCGGGTCAGGTCGTAGGGCGAGAGCTCCACGACCACGCGGTCCTCGGGCAGGATGCGGATGTAGTGCTGGCGCATCTTGCCGCTGATGTGGGCGAGCACCCGGTGCCCGTTCTGCAGCTCGACCCGGAACATCGCGTTGGGCAGCGGCTCGACGACGCGACCCTCGACCTCGATGGCCCCGTCCTTCTTCGCCATACCCGACACGGCCTCCCGGCTCGACTGCGCCCACGCGGAGACCCGCCGGACGCGCTGGTTGATTGCAGAACAGGTGGTGCAGACACTCCCGCGAGGGCGCCCCGCGTCGTACGGCCACAGCACGACAACAGGGCGGCGCGAGCGCCATCGGCCACTGTACCCCGCTCCGGCGCGCCTCTCCAACCCGGCCCCGATCAGGACGGAGGGTGGAACGTCACACCGGAACGGTCCTCCTGCCGAGCCCCGCCACGAACCTGCGCGCGGCGGGGGCAGGGACCCTGCTCAGGTGCGGGGGGTGATCCCGAAGGGGGCCAGCCCCGCGACGCCGCCGTCCTCCGCCGTCAGGACCCAGGGGCCCTCCGGGGTGATGGCGACGGTGTGCTCGAAGTGGGCCGCGCGGGACCCGTCCTTGGTGACCACGGTCCAGCCGTCCTCGAGCTCGACGGTGGCCGGGTCCCCCACGGTGACCATCGGCTCGATGGCCAGCGCGAGCCCGGGGACCAGCCGCGGACCACGGCCGGCGCGCCCGTAGTTCAGCACGTGCGGGTCCTGGTGCATCTCGGTCCCGATGCCGTGGCCGCCGTAGTGGTCGACGATCCCGTAGGGGTGCTCCTCGGCGGTGATCGCCTCCTCGACGGCGTGGCTGATGTCGGTCAGCCGGCCCCCGGCGATCGCCCGGGCCAGGCCGGCCCACATCGACCGCTCGGTGACGGCGATCAGCGCGGCGTCCTCGGCCGACGGCGGGCCCACGGTGACCGTGACGGCGGAGTCGCCGTGCCAGCCCTCCAGGATGGCCCCGCAGTCGATGGAGATGTTGTCGCCCTCGGCCAGCGCGCGGCCCCTGTCCGGGATGCCGTGGACGATCTCGTCGTTGATCGACGCGCAGATGCTGCCGGTGAAGCCGTGGTAGCCCAGGAAGGACGGGACGGCGCCGGCACTGCGGATGTGGTCCTCGGCGATCGCGTCGAGCTCACCGGTGGTGACACCCGGCCGAACCGCGGCGCGCACCGCGGCGATCGCACCGGCCACGACCAGGCCTGCGGCCCGCATGAGCTCGATCTCGTGCGGCGTCTTGATCTGGATCATCCGTCCACTCCACTTCGCCAGCAGCGGGAGGCGTCCGAGGATCCCGGCGGCCGTCATCTGCGCCGCCGTTCCTCAGCCCGCGCTCGGCTGCCCGGTCGGTCCCTCGGGCTGCGCGGCCACCTCGGCCCCGGTCACCCCGAGGGCCGCCATCGCCCGCGCGGTGACCTCCTCGATCGCCCCGATCGCGTCGATGCGGGCCAGCAGCCCCTCAGCCTCGTAGAACCCCGACAGCGGCGCGGTCTGTTCCCGGTAGACCTGCAGCCGGTGCCGCACCGTCTCGGGGTCGTCGTCGTCCCGCTGGACCATCTGCCCGTCGACCAGCATGCGCCGGCCGGAGAGCCGGCGCACCAGCTCGTCCTCGTCCACGACGAGCTCGAGGACGCGGTCGAGGGCGTGCCCCAGGTCCTCCAGCGAGGTGCGCAGCTGCTCGGCCTGCGCGATGGTCCGCGGGAACCCGTCGAGGAGGAAGCCGCCCTTGGCGTCGGCCTCGGCCAGCCGGTCCTTGACCATCGCCACCGTGATCTCGTCGGGCACCAGGTCGCCGGCGTCCATGTACACCTTGGCCTCGACACCCAGCGGGGTCCCCCCGCTGACGTTGGCCCGGAAGATGTCGCCGGTCGAGATCGCCGGGACGCCGAGCTGGCCGGCGATGATCTGCGCCTGGGTCCCCTTGCCCGCCCCGGGGGGACCGAGCAGCACGACGCGCACTACTTCAGGAACCCTTCGTAGTTGCGCTGGTTGAGTTGCGTCTCGATCTGCTTCACCGTCTCCAACCCCACTCCGACCATGATCAGCACCGCGGTCCCGCCGAACGGGAAGTTCTGGTTCTGCCCCTGCTGCGTGATCGACAGGAACAGGTTGGGCAAGACTGCCACCAGCCCCAGGTAGATCGACCCGGGGAGGGTGATCCGGGAGAGCACGTACTGCAGGTACTCGGCGGTGGGCCGACCCGGCCGGATGCCCGGGATGAAGCCGCCGTAGCGCTTCATGTCCTCGGCCCGCTCCTCCGGGTTGAAGGTGATCGACACGTAGAAGTACGTGAAGAACACGATCAGCCCGAAGTAGATGGCGATGTGCGCGGGGCTGCTCTGGTTGATGACGTAGTTCTCGAAGAAGCGCCGCACCGGGCCGGTCTCGTTGCCCTGCAGCTGCGTGATCAGCTGCGGGAGGTACAGCAGCGACGACGCGAAGATGACCGGGATGACGCCGGCCTGGTTGACCTTGAGCGGCAGGTACGTCGACGTCCCGCCGTACATGCGGCGACCGACCATGCGCTTGGCGTACTGGACGGGGATCCGCCGCTGGGCCTGCTCGACCCAGACCACCGTGCCGATGATGACGACGGCGATGACGCAGACGACGGCGAAGACGAAGCCGCCGCGGGTCTGCAGGATCTGGCCGCCCTCGGCGGGGATGCGGGCTGCGATCGACGTGAAGATCAGCACGGACATGCCGTTGCCGATCCCCTTCTCCGTGAGCAGCTCGCCGAGCCACATGATCACCGCGGTGCCGGCGGTGAGCGCGATCACCAGGACCACCGTCGTCCAGATGGACGTGTCCGGGATGATGTCCTGCGAGCAGCCCGGGAACAGCTGACCGGAGCGGGCAAGGGCGATGATGCCGGTGCTCTGCAGGATGGCGAGCGCGATCGTCAGGTAGCGGGTGTACTGGGTCAGCTTCTGCTGGCCCGACTGCCCTTCCTTCTTCAGCTGCTCGAAGCGCGGGATGACCACGACCAGCAGCTGCACGATGATGCTCGCCGTGATGTACGGCATGATCCCGAGCGCGAACACCGACAGCCGCAGCAGCGCGCCACCGGAGAACAGGTTCACCAGCGAGTAGAGGTCCCGCTGGTCGGAGGCCTGCGCCTGCTCGAGACAGCTGTTGATGGCCTCGACGGACACGCCCGGCCCGGGGATGGAGGCACCCAGCCGGTACACGGCGATGATCGCCAGGGAGAACAGCAGCTTGCGCCGGAGGTCTGGCGTCCGGAACGCCGCGGCGAACGCCTGCAGCACGTGCCCTCCCCTGCTCGGTCGAATGAGGTTAGCAATGCGCGGCCCGGTGGCTGCGATAGCCACCGGGCCGCGTGCGGCCCCCTGCAGGCCCCCGGTGGGGGCAGGGGGTCCTTGTTCAGATGCGGGTGGTGCTGCCCCCGGCCGCGGAGATCTTCTCCGCGGCGGACGCCGAGAACGCGTGCGCGTGCACGTGCACCTCGACACCGCCCAGGTCGCCGGTACCGAGCACCTTCACCGGCTGGCCGCGGCGCACCGCGCCGGCCTCGGCGAGGGAGTCGGGGTTCACCGAGCCGCCCTGGGGGAACAGGGACGCGATCCGGTCGAGGTTGACGACCTGGAAGACGACCTTGTTGGGGTTCTTGAAGCCCGAGAGCTTGGGCAGCCGCATGTGCAGCGGCGTCTGCCCGCCCTCGAACCGCGCGGAGGTGTTGCCGCGCGCGCCGGTGCCCTTGGTGCCGCGACCGGCGGTCTTGCCCTTGGAGCCCTCACCGCGACCCACGCGGGTCTTCGCGGTGTGGGCGCCGGGGGCCGGACGCAGGTGGTGGACCTTGAGAGTCATGAGATGTCCCTACTCAGCCGCGGTTCAGCTGATCTCTTCGACGGTGACCAGGTGAGGCACCGTCGCGACCATCCCGCGGATCTCGGGACGGTCCTCCTGGACGACCGAGTCGTTGATCCGCTTGAGGCCCAGCGACCGCAGCGTCTGACGCTGGTTGGGCTTGGTCCCGATGGCGGACTTGACCTGGGTGACCTTCAGCTGCGCCATGTCAGACCCCCTGGCCCGCACGGGCACGCAGCATGGCCGCGGGGGCGACGTCCTCGAGCGGCAGACCACGGCGAGCCGCGATCTCCTCGGGGCGGACGAGGTCCTTCAGCGCCTGCATGGTCGCGTGCACGATGTTGATCGGGTTGGAGGACCCGAGGCTCTTCGACAGCACGTCGTGGATGCCCGCGCACTCGAGGACGGCGCGCACCGGACCACCGGCGATGACACCGGTACCGGGGCTGGCCGGCTTGAGCAGCACGACACCGGCAGCGGCCTCACCCTGCACCGGGTGCGGAATGGTGCTGGCGATCCGCGGCACCTTGTAGAAGTGCTTCTTGGCCTCCTCGACACCCTTGGCGATCGCCGCGGGCACCTCCTTGGCCTTGCCGTAGCCGACGCCCACGGTGCCGTCGCCGTCGCCCACGATCACCAGGGCGGTGAAGCTGAAGCGCCGACCGCCCTTGACGACCTTGGACACGCGGTTGATGGCCACCACGCGCTCGATGAAGTTGCTCTTCTCGGCAGGCGCGCCGCCGGGCCCCCGCCCGCCGTCACGACGGTCGCGGCGGTCGTTGCCGCCGCCGGCGCCGCCGCCGCGTCGCTGTGGTCCTGGCATCAGACGTCCCTCTCGATCTTGTTCGCGGTATAGCTCATCAGAAGTCCAGGCCACCCTCGCGGGCACCGTCGGCCAGCGCGGCGATCCGACCCTGGTAGCGGTTGCCACCCCGGTCGAACACCACCGCGGCGATGCCGGCGGCCTTGGCCCGCTCGGCGACCAGCGCGCCCACCTGGCGGGCCAGGGTGGACTTGTCGCCCTCGGCGCTGCGCAGGCTCGGGTCGAGCGTCGAGGCGCTGACCAGGGTACGGCCGACGGTGTCGTCGACGACCTGCACGTGGATGTGCCGCGAGCTGCGCTTGACCACCATGCGCGGACGCTCCGGCGTGCCCGAGACGCGCTTGCGCAGCCGGGTGTGCCGGCGCAGGCGGGAGGTCCGCCGCGCGGTGCTGACGTCGGTGCCGACGGGCTTGTGCACCCGAGCAGCAGCCTTCTCGGTCTGTGCCATCACTTACCCGTCTTCCCGACCTTGCGCTTGACGACCTCACCCTGGTAGCGCACGCCCTTGCCCTTGTACGGGTCCGGACGGCGCAGCTTGCGGATGTTGGCCGCGACCTGGCCCACCTGCTGCTTGTCGATGCCCTCGACCCGCAGGCGGGTCGGCGACTCGACGGTGAAGGAGATGCCCTCCGGGGCACGCACCGGCACCGGGTGGCTGTAGCCCAGGGCGAACTCGAGGTCCGAGCCACGCGCCTGGACGCGGTAACCGACACCGACGATCTCGAGGGTCTTGCTGTACCCCGTGGTGACCCCGGTGATCATGTTGGCGATGAGGGTGCGCGACAGCCCGTGCAGCGCCCGGCTCTCCCGCTCGTCGTTGGGGCGCTGCACGCTCAGCACGCCGTCCTCGCCGCGGGCCACGGTGATGGGCGCCGCGACCGTGTGGCTGAGCGCGCCCTTGGGGCCCTTGACGTTGACCGTCTGACCGTCGATGGCGACGTCCACGCCGCTGGGCACCGGAATCGGGAGTCGTCCGATCCGTGACATCTGCTCGTCCCCTTACCAGACGTAGGCGAGGACTTCCCCGCCCACGCCCTTCTTGTTCGCCTGCCGGTCGGTCAGCAGACCGGTCGAGGTGGAGATGATCGCCATCCCGAGGCCGCCGAGCACCTTGGGCAGCGCGTTGGACTTGGCGTACACCCGCAGACCGGGCTTGGAGACGCGCCGGACACCGGCGATGCTCCGCTCACGGTTCGGGCCGTACTTGAGGTCGACCACCAGCTGCTTGCGCGCGGTGCCGTCCTGCTCGACCTCGTCGACCCGCCAGCCGGCGATGTACCCCTCCTGCTGGAGGATCTCCGCGATGTGCGTCTTCAACTTGGAGGACGGCATCGTCGTGGAGTCGTGGTACGCCTGGTTGGCGTTCCGGATCCGCGTGAGCATGTCCGCGATCGGGTCGGTCATCGTCATGGGTGTGTTGCCTCTCTCGCCGCGGTTCCTCACGCGGTGTGGCGCGGGCCTCTCGGCGATCGGTGGTGCTTCAGTGGTGGTGAGCTGCTGGGGTCGGCCCCGCTACAGGGTCCCGCGCCGAGCTTGCGAGGCGTGGGGGGTAGCGGAGTCCTTCACCAGCTGGACTTGCTGACGCCCGGGAGCTCGCCGGCGTGGGCCATCTCCCGCAGGCAGATCCGGCACAGGCCGAACTTGCGGAAGACCGAGTGCGGACGGCCGCACCGCTGGCAGCGGGTGTAGCCGCGGACCGCGAACTTCGGCTTGCGGGCCGCCTTGTTGATCAGCGCCTTCTTTGCCATCTGTCTGTCTCCTCGCCCCGACTCAGCGGGTGGTGGTCACGACGGGCTGGCCGGCGAACGGGAAGCCCAGCAGGCGGAGGAGCTCGCGACCCTCCTCGTCGTTCGTGGCGGTGGTGACCAGCGTGATGTCCATGCCGCGGGGACGGTCGATCTTGTCGACGTCGATCTCGCGGAACATCGACTGCTCGGTCAGCCCGAACGTGTAGTTGCCGTGACCGTCGAACTGCTTCGCGTTGAGGCCGCGGAAGTCACGGATGCGGGGCAGGGCCAGCGACAGCAGCCGGTCCAGGAACTCCCACATGCGGTCGCCGCGCAGGGTCACCTTGGCGCCGATCGGCATGCCCTCACGCAGCTTGAACTGCGCGATGGACTTGCGGGCCCGGACGACGGCGGGCTTCTGCCCGGTGATGGCGGTGAGGTCGCGGACCGCGCCGTCCATCAGCTTCGCGTCGCGGGTCGCCTCGCCGACGCCCATGTTGACGACGATCTTCGTCAGCCGCGGGATCTGCATGACGTTGTCGTAGTTGAACTCCGACTGCAGCGCCGGCGCGATCTCCGCGCGGTAGCGCTCGAGCAGGCGGGGCAGCTCACGGGTGGGTGCACTCATGTCGGTCAGAGGTCCTTACCGGTGCGCCGCGAGACCCGGATGCTGCGGCCTTCCTCGTCCTTGCGGTAACCGACCCGGGTCGGCTTGTCCTCGGAGTCGACCACCATCACGTTGCTGACGTGGATGGGAGCCTCCTGCGTGACGATCCCGCCCGACTGGGCGCCACGCTGGTTGGAGCTGATCCGGGTGTGCTTCTTGACCCGGCCGACGCCTTCAACGAGGACCTTCTGCTGCTTGGGGTAGGCGGCGATGACGCGGCCCTTGGCGCCCTTGTCCTTGCCGGACAGCACCACGACGGTGTCGCCCTTCTTGACCTTCATCGAGGGGGTCTTCTCCGCCATGGTCACAGCACCTCCGGGGCGAGCGAGATGATCCGCATGAAGCGCTTGTCGCGGAGCTCCCGGCCGACGGGGCCGAAGATGCGCGTACCGCGTGGGTCGCCGCTGTCGCGGATGATGACCGCGGCGTTCTCGTCGAAGCGGATGTAGGAGCCGTCCGGACGACGACGCTCCTTCACCGTGCGCACGACGACGGCCTTGACCACGTCACCGCGCTTGACGCCGGCGCCGGGCAGGGCGTCCTTCACGGTGGCGACGATGACGTCGCCGATGCCCGCGTAGCGTCGCCCGGAACCGCCGAGCACCCGGATGCAGAGGATCTCCTTTGCCCCGGTGTTGTCGGCGACCCGCAGTCGCGACTCCTGCTGGATCACGTCCTACTCCCTGATCTTTCGTGGTGACAGCCGGGCCGGATCGGTGAACCGGCTGTCCGATACCCACGTGCGGACGCACCGGCAGCGTCAGCCGCCGGTGCGTCCGAGGCACGGGTACCGGGATGCGGCGCGCACCCGGAGGGCGCGCCAGTCGTCCAGCGTACCTGCTCCTGGACCTCCCCCGGAGGGGTGCTGGTCACTCGGCCCAGGTGCGGGCCGAGTGACCAACCATCACTTCGCCTTCTCGAGGACCTCGACCAGCCGCCACCGCTTGGTGGCCGACAGCGGCCGGGTCTCCATGATCTGCACGCGGTCACCGATGCCGGCGACCCCCTGCTCGTCGTGGGCCTTCAGCTTGCTCGTGCGACGGATGACCTTGCCGTAGAGGCCGTGCTTCACGCGGTCCTCGACCTCGACGACGATCGTCTTGTCCATCTTGTCGCTCACCACGAGGCCCTCGCGGACCTTGCGGTAGCCACGGCCGGCCAGGCCGGGGCCCGACGCTGCAGCAGTGTTCGGCTGCGCCGACTGGGGCTCGCTCATGCCACACCCTCGTTCGGGGCGACCGACAGGCCCAGCTCGCGCTCGCGCATGATCGTGTAGATCCGGGCGATGTCGCGGCGGACGGTCTGCAGCCGCCTGTTGTTGTCCAGCTGGCCGGTGGCCACCTGGAACCGCAGGTTGAACAGTTCTTCCTTCGACTCGCGCAACCGCGTGGCGAGCTCCTCGGCGGAGAGCTCACGCAGCTCGGGAGCGGTCAGACCGGCGGCCATCACACCTCTCCTTCGCGAGTGATGAAGCGGCACTTCATGGGGAGCTTGTGGATCGCGCGACGCATGGCCTCGCGGGCCACCGGCTCGGCGACACCGGAGAGCTCGAACATGATGCGGCCGGGCTTGACGTTGGCCACCCACCACTCGGGCGAACCCTTACCCGAACCCATGCGCGTCTCGGCCGGCTTCTTGGTGAGCGGGCGGTCCGGGTAGATCGAGATCCAGACCTTGCCGCCACGACGGATGTGCCGGGTCATGGCAATACGGGCCGACTCGATCTGCCGGTTGGTCACGTACGCCGGCTCGAGCGCCTGGATGGCGTACTCGCCGAAGTTGATGGCGGTGCCGCCCTTGGCACGACCCGAGCGGCTCGGGTGGTGCTGCTTGCGGTGCTTGACGCGCCGTGGGATCAGCACGTGTCAGCCCTCCGTGGTGTTCTGCGCGGCCGTGTTCTCGGCCGCAGCGGTCGCCTCGGCGCCCACGTTCTCGGCGACGGTCTGCTCGGGAGCGACCTCGCCGGACGTCGCGGCGACCGCGCTCTCGGTGGTGTCGACGGCGGGACCGGTCGAGGACTCGGCCGCAGCGCGACCGGCCTCGGTGCCGCCGGCGGTGGTGCCGGACGAACCGGACCGTCGCGGACGCTGGGCCCGCTCACGGCGCTGCTGACGGGCCGCGAGGGCCTCGAGGGCCTCCCGCTCGGCACGCGAGCCGCTGACGTCGCCCTTGTAGATCCAGACCTTCACGCCGATGCGGCCGAAGGTGGTGCGGGCCTCGTAGATGCCGTAGTCGATGTTCGCCCGCAGCGTGTGCAGCGGCACACGACCCTCGCGGTAGAACTCCGACCGGCTCATCTCCGTGCCGCCGAGGCGACCCGAGCACTGCACCCGGATGCCCTTCACCTGCGGGCTGCGCTGCGCCGACTGCATGGCCTTGCGCATGGCGCGGCGGAAGCTCACCCGGCTGGAGAGCTGCTCGGCGACGCCCTGGGCGACCAGCTGCGCGTCGGACTCGGGGTTCTTGACCTCGAGGATGTTCAGCTGCACCTGCTTGCCGGTGAGCTTCTCCAGCTCGCCGCGGATGCGGTCGGCCTCCGCGCCGCGGCGGCCGATGACGATGCCCGGCCGGGCGGTGTGGATGTCGACGCGGACGCGGTCGCGGGTGCGCTCGATCTCCACCTTGGAGATCCCGGCCCGCTCCATCCCCTTGCTCATAAGCTTGCGGATGGCCACGTCTTCCTTGACGTAGTCCTTGTACAGCTTGTCGGCGTACCACCGGGACTTGTAGTCCGTGGTGATGCCCAGTCGGAACCCGTGCGGGTTGACCTTCTGACCCACTAGCGGGTCCCTCCCCTCGTGTTGCTGCTCTGCTGCTGGGTGGCCGGCCCGGACTGACCGGTGCGACGGCGCGCGGTGCGCGACTTGCCGGCCAGCTCGGCGTTCGCCGAGACCTCGGCGACCTCGACCGTGATGTGGCAGGTCCGCTTGTTGATCCGGTACGCGCGGCCCTGGGCCCGCGGACGGATGCGCTTGAGCGTCGGGCCCTCGTCGACGTACGCGGCGCTCACGACCAGCGCGGCCGGGTCCAGCCGCAGGTTGTGCTCGGCGTTGGCGACGGCGCTGGCGACGACCTTGAGCACCGGCTCGCTGGCGGCCTGCGGCGCGAAGCGCAGCAGGGCCAGGGCCTCGTCGGTCGGCAGGTAGCGGATGAGGTCCACCACCCGGCGTGCCTTCATGGGGGTGACGCGGACGAACCGGGCCGTAGCCCGGGCGACCGGCGCCTCCTGTCCCACCTGGGAAGTCATGTGGATTCTCTCTCTACCTGGGTCAGCCGCGCCGGGACCGGCGGTCGTCCTTGACGTGCCCACGGAACGTGCGGGTGGGCGCGAACTCGCCCAGCTTGTGCCCGACCATGGCCTCGGTCACGAACACCGGGACGTGCTTGCGACCGTCGTGGACGGCGATGGTGTGCCCGAGCATGTCGGGGATGATCGTCGAGCGGCGGGACCAGGTCCGGATGACGGTCTTGGTGCCCTTCTCGTTCTGCGCGTCCACCTTCTTGAGCAGGTGGTCGTCGACGAACGGGCCCTTCTTCAGGCTGCGTGGCATGTCTGTCGGACTCCTCTACCCGCTCAGCGCTTCTTGTTGGTGCGCCGGCGGCGCACGATCAGGGCGTCACTGGCCTTGCGCTTGCGCGTGCGGCCCTCCGGCTTGCCCTTCGGGTTCACCGGGTGGCGACCACCGGAGGTCTTGCCCTCACCACCACCGTGCGGGTGGTCCACCGGGTTCATGGCGACACCGCGGACGGTCGGGCGCTTGCCCTTCCAGCGCATGCGGCCGGCCTTGCCCCAGTTGATGTTCGACTGCTCGGCGTTGCCCACCTCGCCGACGGTCGCGCGGCAGCGGACGTCGACGTTGCGGATCTCACCCGACGGCATGCGCAGCTGCGCGAAGCGACCCTCACGGGCCACCAGCTGGACGCTGGTGCCGGCCGAGCGGGCGATCTTCGCACCGCCACCGGGACGGAGCTCGATGGCGTGAACGACGGTGCCGACGGGGATGTTCCGCAGCGGCAGGTTGTTGCCCGGCTTGATGTCGGCCGAGGGGCCGCACTCCACCGTGTCGCCCTGCTTCAGGCGGGCCGGCGCGATGATGTAGCGCTTCTCGCCGTCCGCGAAGTGCAGCAGCGCGATGCGCGAGGTGCGGTTCGGGTCGTACTCGATGTGCGCGACCTTGGCCGGCACGCCGTCCTTGTCGGCCCGGCGGAAGTCGATCACCCGGTAGGCGCGCTTGTGCCCACCGCCCTGGTGCCGGGCGGTGACCTTCCCGTGGACGTTGCGCCCGCCGCGACCGTGCAGCGGCCGGACCAGCGACTTCTCGGGGTGGTCGCGGGTGACCTCGGCGAAGTCGGCGACGCTGGAGCCGCGGCGGCCCGGCGTCGTCGGCTTGTACTTGCGGATAGCCATTGCTGACTCAGTCCTCTATCTCTGGTCCGGCGGTACCGGGCTCAGGCGCCCGGGCCCCCGAAGATCTCGATGCGGTCGCCCGGCGCCAGCGAGACGATGGCGCGCTTGGTGTCCTTGCGCTTGCCGAGCTTGTTGCCCCGGCTGCGCTTGCGCTTGCCCTGGCGGTTGATGGTGTTCACGCCGAGGACCTTCACGTTGAAGATCTGCTCGACCGCGATCTTGATCTGCGTCTTGTTCGCCTCGGGCAGGACGACGAACGTGTACTGGTTCTCGTCGAGCAGCCCGTAGCTCTTCTCCGAGATGACCGGGGACAGCAGGACGTCCCGGGGGTCGCGGACGCTCACGCCTTCTCCTCGGTGGTCTCGGTGGCGATGTCGAGGTCGGTGGTGCCCTCGACCGGCTGGATCGACGGGATGGCACCCGGGACGTCCGGCGTGGTCAGGTCGGGCTTCTCCACTCCGCGGCGCTTGCCCGTGGCCGGCCCGGCCACGAACTCGGCCAGCGCGGCCTCGGTGAAGACGACCTCGTCGGACACCAGCACGTCGTAGGTGTTGAGCTGGCCGGCCTCGATCAGGTGCACCTGCGGCACGTTGCGCAGGCTGACCCAGTTGAGGACGTCCTCGCGGTCGAGCACGACCAGGACCCGCTTGGCGGTGGTGATCGCCTGGAGGGTGGCCAGCGCGGCCTTGGTCTTCGGGGCGTCGCCGTCCACGAAGGTGCTCACGACGTGCACGCGGTCCTCGCGGGCCCGGTCGGAGAGGGCGCCCCGCAGCGCGGCGGCCTTCATCTTCTTGGGGGTCTTCTGCGAGTAGTCGCGCGGCTGCGGGCCGTGGACGGTGCCACCGCCCTCGAACTGCGGCGCACGGGTCGAGCCCTGGCGGGCGCGGCCGGTGCCCTTCTGGCGGTACGGCTTGGCGCCACCACCGCTGACCTGGCCGCGCGTCTTGGTCGCGTGCGTGCCCTGGCGGGCGGCAGCCAGCTGGGCCACCACGACCTGGTGCATGAGCGCGACGTTGGCCGACGCGTCGAAGAGCTCACCGGGCAGCGTCACGCTGCCGGAGGTCTCCCCCGCCGGGGTCCGGACGTCGACCTGGCGGTCGGACCGGGTCTGGGTCGACTGGGTCACTGGTTGTCACTCCCCACGGGGCCGCCCTTGACGGCCGAGCGGACGAGCACGAGGCCGCCCTTCGGGCCCGGGATCGCGCCCTTGATCAACAGCAGCCCACGCTCGGCGTCCACCTTGTGCACGTTGAGCGAGAGGGTCGTCGTCTTCACCGCGCCCATGCGGCCGGCCATGCGCAGGCCCTTGAAGACGCGGCCGGGGGTCGACGCCCCGCCGATGGAACCGGGCGACCGGTGCTTGCGCTGGGTGCCGTGCGCGGCGCCCAGGCCGCGGAAGCCGTGCCGCTTCATGACACCGGCCGTGCCCTTGCCCTTGCTGGTGCCGATGACGTCGACCTTCGCGACGCCGTCGAAGACCTCGGCGGTCAGCTCCTGGCCGACCGTGTAGTTCGAGGCGTCCGAGGTGCGCAGCTCGACCAGGTGACGACGCGGCGTGACGCCCGCCTTGGCGAAGTGCCCACCCTCGGGCTTGTTCACCTTGCGCGGGTCGATCTCACCGAACCCGAGCTGGACGGCGGAGTAGCCGTCCACCTCGGGGGTGCGCACCTGGGTCACCACACACGGGCCCGCCTTGACGACGGTCACCGGCACGATGCGGTTGTTCTCGTCGAAGACCTGGGTCATGCCCAGCTTCTCGCCGAGGAGACCACGGAATGTGCTCGCCATGTCTGCTGACTGCCCTTACTGGATGTTCACGTCGACCGAGGCCGGCAGGTCGATGCGCATGAGCGCGTCGACCGTCTTCGGCGTCGGGTCGAGGATGTCGATGAGCCGCTTGTGCGTGCGCATCTCGAAGTGCTCCCGCGAGTCCTTGTACTTGTGCGGCGAGCGGATGACGCAGTACACGTTCTTCTCCGTCGGCAGCGGCACCGGGCCGACGACGCGCGCACCGGTCTTGGTCACCGTGTCGACGATGCGCCGCGCCGAGGCGTCGATCGCCTCGTGGTCGTAGGCCTTCAGCCGGATGCGGATCTTCTGTCCCGCCATCGCTGTCTTCTGCTCCTGCCGATCGGTGTCTGTTCGTAGCTGGGGAACGCCGGGTGGTCCTGACCGCATCCGGTCTGGCCCCAGCGGGATGGGTGGCGCTGCACACAGGCGGCCACCCGGGGACGGGCGGCGGCGCACACGTGCGCACCGCCGCCCGTCGGGGTCTTACTTGAGGATCTTGGTGACGCGACCGGCGCCGACGGTGCGGCCACCCTCACGGATGGCGAACCGCAGGCCCTCCTCCATGGCGATCGGCTGGATGAGCTCGACCGTCATCTCGGTGTTGTCGCCCGGCATGACCATCTCGGTGCCGGCCGGCAGGGTCACGACGCCCGTGACGTCCGTGGTCCGGAAGTAGAACTGCGGACGGTAGTTGTTGAAGAACGGCGTGTGACGGCCACCCTCGTCCTTCGAGAGGATGTAGACCGAACCCTCGAAGTTGGTGTGCGGGGTGATCGAGCCGGGCTTCACGACGACCTGGCCGCGCTCCACGTCCTCGCGCTTGATGCCGCGCAGCAGCAGACCGACGTTGTCGCCGGCCTGGCCCTGGTCGAGCAGCTTGCGGAACATCTCGACGCCGGTGACGGTGGTCTTGGTCGACGAGGAGCGGATCCCGACGATCTCGACCTCCTCGTTCACCTTGACGATGCCGCGCTCCACGCGACCGGTGACGACGGTGCCGCGACCGGTGATGGTGAAGACGTCCTCGACCGGCATGAGGAACGGCTTGTCGATCTCACGCTGCGGCTCGGGGATGGCGGTGTCGACGGCGGCCATCAGCTCCATGAGGGCGTCGCCCCACTTCTGGTCGCCCTCGAGGGCCTTCAGCGCGGAGACGCGCACCACGGGGACGTCGTCGCCCGGGAACTCGTACTCGCTGAGCAGCTCGCGGACCTCCAGCTCGACGAGCTCGAGGATCTCCTCGTCGTCGACCATGTCGGCCTTGTTGAGCGCCACGACGATGTAGGGGACGCCGACCTGGCGGGCCAGGAGGACGTGCTCCTTGGTCTGCGGCATCGGGCCGTCGGTCGCCGCGACCACCAGGATGGCGCCGTCCATCTGCGCCGCACCGGTGATCATGTTCTTGATGTAGTCGGCGTGACCCGGGCAGTCGACGTGCGCGTAGTGCCGGTTCTCGGTCTGGTACTCGACGTGGGCGATCGAGATCGTGATCCCGCGGGCCTTCTCCTCGGGCGCCTTGTCGATCTGGTCGAAGGCCGACGCCTCGTTGAGGTCCGGGTACTTGTCGTGCAGCACCTTGGTGATCGCCGCGGTAAGGGTGGTCTTCCCGTGGTCGATGTGCCCGATGGTGCCGATGTTGACGTGCGGCTTGGTCCGCTCGAACTTGGCCTTGGCCACTGGGTTCCTCTCCTCGTGGTCTCGCGTCGTGCGCGAACTCTGGGGTGGGCTTGCTGGGGGCCCGGGCGGGGGGCTACCCCGCCCGGCAGGTCACTCGCCGGTCGCCTTGGCGATGATCTCCTTGGCGACGTTGGCCGGGACCTCGGCGTACGAGTCGAACACCATGGTGTAGCTCGCCCGCCCCTGGGTGCGGCTGCGCAGGTCGCCCACGTAGCCGAACATCTCCGAGAGCGGGACCAGGGCCCGGACGACGCGGGCGCCGGAGCGCTCCTCCATCGCCTGGATCATCCCGCGCCGGGAGTTCAGGTCGCCGATGACGTCGCCCATGTAGTCCTCGGGCGTGACGACCTCGACGGCCATCATCGGCTCGAGCAGGGCCGGGCTGGCCTTGCGCGCGGCCTCCTTGAAGACCATCGAGCCGGCGATCTTGAACGCCATCTCCGACGAGTCGACCTCGTGGTACTGACCGTCGATCAGGGTCGCCTTGACGCCCACGACCGGGTAGCCGGCGAGGATGCCGTACTGCATGGCGTCCTGCATGCCCTGGTCGACCGACGGGATGTACTCCTTCGGGATGCGACCACCGGTGACGGCGTTGACGAACTCGTAGGTGGCGGAGTCGCCGCTGATCTCCAGCGGCTCCAGGGTCACCTGGACCTTCGCGAACTGGCCGGACCCACCCGTCTGCTTCTTGTGGGTGTAGTCGACCTTCTCGACGGCCTTGCGGATCGTCTCGCGGTAGGCCACCTGGGGCTTGCCCACGTTGGCCTCGACCTTGAACTCGCGCCGCATGCGGTCGACGAGGATCTCCAGGTGCAGCTCGCCCATACCGGAGATGACCGTCTGGCCGGTCTCCTCGTCGAGGCGGACCTGGAAGGTCGGGTCCTCCTCGGCCAGCTTCTGGATGGCGGTGCCGAGCTTCTCCTGGTCGCTCTTGGTCTTCGGCTCGATGGCGACCGAGATGACCGGAGCCGGGAAGGTCATCGACTCCAGGATCACCGGCTTCTGCGGGTCGCAGAGCGTGTCACCGGTGGTGGTCTGCTTGAGGCCCACCACGGCGACGATCTGGCCGGCGCCCACGCCCTCGCGCTCCTCGCGCTTGTTGGCGTGCATCTGGTAGATCTTGCCGATCCGCTCCTTGCGGTCCTTGGTGCTGTTGAGCACCGGGGACCCGGAGGAGACCTTGCCCGAGTAGACCCGGACGTAGGTCAGCTTGCCGAGGTGCTGGTCGGTCTGGATCTTGAAGGCCAGCGCGGAGAAGGGCTCGTCCTCGTCGGCGTGCCGGATGACCTCGGTCTCGCCGTCCAGCGCGGTGCCGACGATCGCCTCGATGTCCAGCGGGCTGGGCAGGTAGTCGACGACGGCGTCGAGCAGGGGCTGCACGCCCTTGTTCTTGAACGCCGTGCCGGTGAGGACCGGGTTGACCTGGGCCGAGATGGTGGCCTTGCGGATGGCCGCCTTCAGCCGCTCGACGGAGATCTCCTCGCCGCCGAGGTAGGCCTCCATGAGGTCGTCGTCGGTCTCGGCGATGGTCTCGAGCAGCTTCTCGCGGTACTCGGCGGCCTGGTCGGCGAGCTCGGCCGGGATCTCCTCGACCGAGTAGTCCTCGCCCATCTGGGTCTCGCCACGCCAGGTAAGCGCCCGCATCCCGACCAGGTCGACGACACCGATGAAGTCGGCCTCGGCACCGATCGGGAGCTGCAGCACCGCCGGGTTGGCGCCCAGGCGCTCGACCATCATGTCCACGCAGCGGAAGAAGTTCGCGCCGGTGCGGTCCAGCTTGTTGACGAAGCACATGCGCGGGACGCCGTACTTCTCCGCCTGTCGCCAGACCTGCTCGGTCTGCGGCTCCACGCCGGCGACACCGTCGTAGACCGCGACGGCACCGTCGAGCACCCGCAGCGACCGCTCCACCTCGACGGTGAAGTCGACGTGCCCGGGGGTGTCGATGATGTTGATGTCGTGGCCGTTCCAGGAGCACTTCGTCGCGGCGGACGTGATGGTGATGCCGCGCTCCTGCTCCTGCTCCATCCAGTCCATCGTGGCCGCGCCGTCGTGGACCTCACCGATCTTGTAGTTGATACCGGTGTAGAAGAGGATGCGCTCGGTCGTCGTGGTCTTGCCGGCGTCGATGTGCGCCATGATCCCGATGTTGCGGGTCTTGGCGAGGGTGGCCTTGGTGTCGGCCATTCGTCTCTCCTCTTTGGTTCGCTGTGCGCGTGCGGGTGGTCCAGGGGTTGGCCCGGACCACCCGCGGGCCGCGGGGGCTGGCGGAGCCAGCCGGGATGGCGCTTACCAGCGGTAGTGCGCGAAGGCCTTGTTCGACTCGGCCATCTTGTGGGTGTCCTCGCGGCGCTTGACCGCGGCACCGAGGCCGTTGCTGGCGTCGAGCAGCTCGTTCATCAGCCGCTCGGTCATCGTCTTCTCACGGCGCGCCCGGCTGTACTGGATCAGCCAGCGCAGGCCCAGCGTCGTGCTGCGCGAGGCGCGGACCTCGACCGGGACCTGGTAGGTCGCACCACCGACGCGGCGGCTGCGGACCTCGAGGGCCGGCTTGACGTTGTCCAGCGCGCGCTTGAGGGTGACCACCGGGTCGGTGTCGGTCTTGGTGCGGCAGCCCTCGAGGGCGCCGTAGACGATCGACTCGGCGACCGAGCGCTTGCCGTCGACGAGCACCTTGTTGATCAGCTGGGTCACCAGAGGCGACTGGTACACCGGGTCGGCGACCAGCGGCCGGCGCGGCGCGGGGCCCTTGCGCGGCATGTCAGCTCTTCTCCTTCTTCGCGCCGTACCGGCTGCGAGCCTGCTTGCGGTTGCGGACACCCTGGGTGTCGAGCGAGCCGCGGATGATCTTGTAACGCACGCCGGGCAGGTCCTTCACGCGACCGCCGCGCACGAGCACCATCGAGTGCTCCTGCAGGTTGTGACCGACACCCGGGATGTAGGCGGTCACCTCGATGCCACTGGTGAGGCGGACACGAGCGACCTTGCGCAGCGCCGAGTTCGGCTTCTTCGGCGTCGTCGTGTACACGCGGGTGCACACGCCACGACGCTGAGGGGAGCCCTTCAGCGCCGGGGTCTTGGTCTTCTCGACCTTGTCCTCGCGGCCCTTGCGGACCAGCTGGTTGATCGTGGGCATGGGTGGCCTGGATCTCCTACCTGCGCTGGGTCGTGCTGTGGATGGTGCTCTGCTCTGGCGTACTCGGGGTGCCGGTCCTGCTGGGGTCGTACCCGGGCCGGCCCGCCAACCACCACCGGTCCCCGCGGTCGGGCGTGTCGCCGTCCCCAGGACCGGCCGGCGAGGTCTACCGGATCGGTCGCCCCCCGCGACTCGGCGCCACCACCTTGTCGGCAGGCGCACCGCGAACGGGAGCAGGCCCAGGGCACCCTGGGCACGGCTGACCACGATACCCGTGTGCCGGAGACCGGTCAAAGCCGGGTCCGCCACATGTCGACACGCGAGGGTCAACCCACCCGCCGGGTCCGTACGCCCTGGTCAACACCTCTGCCGGCCGAGGTGTTCCCTCGGGGGTGGGTGGACCGGACGGCGCGCCCGGCGGTGCGGCGACTGTACCGGCTGCCTGCCTACCGCCGGCCGCTGCGACGCGCGACACCCCGCGACGCCGACGGCCCCGGGGGGCGGCGCGGCGGCTGTCGTACCCCGGCCCTACGGTCGGTGTCAGGACGCCCACCGACCGCCACCGGAGGATGCCGTGCACGTCGACCTGGCCCGCGAGCTGAAGACCCACCTGGCCGCGCGCCTGGCCGAGACCGGGGGGCGGGTCACCGCCAGCGACGTCGCCGGGCCCCGCGGCTGGGCGCGGCCGGCCCTCGGCCTGGCACCCATCGGCCCGGAGCAGGCCCACCTGGCCATCCGGCTGGCGGTCAAGGACGACGCCGACGTCCTGCTGGCCGGCCTGGACGACGCCGTGCTCGACGAGATCGACGTCCGCGTGATCGGACCGGTGCGGGCGCTGTCCTCCCCCACGCCCGACCAGTTGCAGCGCCGGACGCGCCCGCTGTACCCGGGCCTGTCCGTGGCCCACGCCGCGGTGACGGCCGGGACGCTGGGCGGCTTCGTGCGGGTGGACGGGCGGCTGGCGCTGCTGTCCAACAACCACGTCCTGGCCGCCGGCGGGGCCGCCTCGCTCGGCGACCCGGTGCTGCAGCCGGGTCCGGCCGACGGTGGCGCGCTCCCCACCGACCGGGTGGGCTCCCTGGCGGCCTTCGTGCGGTTCCGGGGCGACGGCGGGACCAACCTGGTCGACGCCGCCGCCGCGGTCCTCGACCCCGAGGTGCCGGCCGAGCCCGGCCGGCTCCCGGGTGGCCCGCTCGCCGACGAGGCACCGGACACCGACGACGTCGACCCCGACGAGCGGGTGGAGAAGGTCGGCCGCACGACCGGACACACGCTGGGCCGGATCACCGCCGTCGAGGTCGACGGGGTGACCGTGCAGTACGACGACGGGGTGCACACCTTCGACGACCAGGTCGAGGTCGAGGGGCTCAGCGGGGGGTTCAGCGCGGGCGGTGACAGCGGGTCGGTGATCTGGCGGAGCTCGGACCGGGCGCCGATGGGGCTGCTGTTCGCCGGCAGTGAGACCGGCGGCCGCAACGGGGGCGGCGTCACCTACGCCAACCCCATGGCCACGGTGCTGGAGCTGCTCGACCTGGAGTGGGTCCCCGCCTGAGTTGCCGGCCCTGGCCCCATGCAGGAGTCGTCCTCCTACTGTCGCGCCGGGCTGATCGGGGGCACCATGGGGCCATGACCGACCGCGCCTCCGCCCGAGCCGCCAAGAGCGCCCTCAGCGCGCGGCTGGCCGCCGACCCCGAGGTCGTGGGCGTGGGCCTGGCCCGGGGCGAGAGCGGCTACGTGGTGAAGGTGAACCTGGCCGACGCGCGCGCGGCCAGCCGGGTCCCCGGCGACGTGGACGGCGTCCGCGTCGTCACCGAGGTCGTCGGGGTGGTCCGCGCCGTCTGACGGAGGTCCCTGTCTCCTGCCCGCCCCCGCGAGCTCGGGGCGGGGCCCCGGACGTGGCCACCACTGCTCCCCCCTGCCGATACGGTCGGCCGCGGGCGCCGACGACGGCGCCGCCGACCTGAGGAGTGGACGTGCGCATCGGCATCCAGGCCAGCTACAGCGGCGGGTTCCGCGAGACCGCCGCGGAGATCCGCGACCTCGAGTCCGCCGGGCTCGACCTCGCGATGGTGGCGGAGGTCTACACCTTCGACGCGGTGAGCCAACTGGGCTACCTGGCCGCGGTCACCGAGCGCGTCGAGCTGATGAGCGGCATCTTCCCCATCTACAGCCGCACCCCGGCCCTTACCGCGATGACCGCGGCCGGGCTGGACTTCGTGTCCGGCGGCCGGTTCACCCTCGGCTTGGGCGCCTCCGGCCCGCAGGTGATCGAGGGCTGGCACGGCGTCCCCTACGACGCCCCGCTGCAGCGCACCCGCGAGATCGTGGAGATCTGCCGGCAGGTGTGGCGCCGCGACCGGCTCGTCCACGACGGGCCGAAGTACACCGTCCCGCTCCCCGCCGAGCAGGGCACCGGCCTGGGCAAGCCGCTCAAGCTGATCAACACCCCGGTGCGCGAGCGGATCCCGGTCCTGCTGGCCGCTCTGGGCCCGAAGAACGTCCAGCTGGCCGCGGAGATCGCCGAGGCCTGGGAGCCGATCTTCTTCGTGCCGGAGAAGGCGGCCTCGGTGTGGGGCGAGTCCCTGGCCGCGGGGCGGGCCAAGCGCGACCCTGCGCTCGGGGACCTGCAGGTGGTGACCGGCGTCCCGGTCGCCGTCGGGGAGGACGTCGAGGGGCTGCTCGACGCCGTGCGGCCGCAGCTGGCCCTCTACATCGGCGGCATGGGCGCCCGCGGCAAGAACTTCTACAACGACCTGGCCCGTCGCTACGGGTACGAGGAGGAGGCCCGCGCCGTCCAGGACCTCTACCTCGACGGCAAGAAGGACGAGGCGGCCGCGGCGGTGCCCGACGAACTGGTGCGAGCAACGTCGCTCATCGGGCCGGAGTCCCACGTCGCCGAGCGGGTCGCCGCCTTCCGCGAGGCCGGCGTGACGACGCTGATGCTGCAGCCGCTCGACGCCAGTCCTGAGGGCCGGCTCCGGACCGTCGAGACGATGCGCCGGATCGCGGACCGGTAGAGGGCCCGAGTTCCGTCACGTGACGGCAGCTCGTCGGCTGGACGGGGACGGCAACGAGAAGGGCCCCGCAGATCTCGCGATCTGCGGGGCCCTTCTCACGTGCTCGATCGGACGGCCCCCTGCAGGGTCCCGCTACGAGCCTGCGAGTAGCGGGGGGCAGGGGGTGTTCTTCAGCCTCGCCAGTCGTACTCCTCGAGGCGGACGGCCTCGCCGGAGCCCTGACCGAAGACGTCCGGGCTGTAGTACTGCCCGTCGTCGTACCCGGCCATCGTGTAGACGGCGGCGCGGGCCTCCTCGGTCGGCTCGACCGTGATGTTCCGGTAGCGGCTGATGCCGGTACCGGCCGGGATCAGCTTCCCGATGATCACGTTCTCCTTGAGGCCGAGCAGGCTGTCGCTCTTGCCCTGGATCGCGGCGTCGGTGAGCACCTTGGTCGTCTCCTGGAAGGAGGCGGCCGACAGCCACGACTCGGTCGCGAGCGAGGCCTTGGTGATGCCCATGAGCACCGGGCGGGCCGAGGCCGGCTCGCCGCCCTCGGCGACGACCCGACGGTTCTCGGTCTCGAACAGCGTCCGCTCGACCAGCGCACCCGGCAGGAACTCCGTCGCGCCCGAGTCGATGATGGTCACCCGCTTGAGCATCTGCCGGATGATCACCTCGATGTGCTTGTCGTGGATCGACACGCCCTGGCTGCGGTAGACCTCCTGGACCTCGCGGACCAGGTGTAGCTGCACCTCGCGCGGGCCCATGATCCGCAGCACCTCGTGCGGGTCGACCGCACCCTCGGTGAGCTGCTCGCCGACCTCGACGTGGCCGCCGTCCTCGACCCGCAGCCGCGCGCGGCGCGACAGCTTGTCGTAGACGACCTCGTCGGAGCCGTCGTCCGGCGTGATCGTGAGCTTGCGGAACTGCTCGCCGTCCTCGATGCGGACGGCGCCGGCCAGCTCGGCGATCGGCGCCTTGCCCTTGGGGACGCGGGCCTCGAAGAGCTCCACCACACGCGGCAGACCGTGGGTGATGTCCTCACCCGCGACACCACCGGTGTGGAAGGTGCGCATCGTCAGCTGGGTGCCGGGCTCACCGATCGACTGGGCGGCGATGATGCCGACCGCCTCGCCGACGTCCACCAGCTTGCCGGTCGCCAGCGAGCGGCCGTAGCAGGTGGCGCAGGTGCCGAGCAGCGACTCACAGGTCAGGACGCAGCGGACCTTGACCTCCGCGACGTTGGCGTCGACCAGCTGGCCGATCAGCACGTCGCCGAGGTCCTGGCCGGCCTGCGCGATCAGCGTGCCGTCCTCGGCCACCACGTCGGCGGCCAGGGAGCGCGCGTACACGCTGGTCTCGACGTGGGCGTCCCGGGTCAGCTGACCGTCGATCACGGTCGCGATCGGCATGATCACGCCGCGCTCGGTGCCGCAGTCCTCCTCGCGGATGATGACGTCCTGGGAGACGTCGACCAGCCGGCGGGTGAGGTACCCGGAGTCCGCCGTCCGCAGCGCGGTGTCGGCCAGACCCTTGCGCGCACCGTGCGTGGAGATGAAGTACTCCAGCACGGACAGACCCTCCCGGAAGTTGGCCTTGATCGGCCGCGGGATGATCTCGCCCTTCGGGTTGGCGACCAGACCACGCATACCGGCGATCTGGCTGATCTGCATCATGTTGCCTCGGGCGCCCGAGTTGACCATGACCCAGACCGGGTTGGTGGTCGGGAAGTTGTCCACCATCGCCTGGGAGACCTCGGCCCGCGCGCGGGTCCAGATCTCGATCAGCTCGCCACGACGCTCGGCGTCGGTGATGACACCGCGCTCGTACTGGCGCTCGATCTGCCGGGCCTCGGCCTCGTGCCGGTCGAGGATCTCCTGCTTGGCCGGCGGGGTGACGACGTCGTCGATGGCGATCGTGACGCCGGACCGGGTGGCCCAGCGGAAACCGGCCGACTTGAGGGCGTCCAGCGTCGCCGCGACCTGCACCTTGGGGTAGCGCTCGGCGAGGTCGTTGACGATCGCCCCGAGCTCCTTCTTCGGCACCTGGTAGTTGACGAAGCGGTAGTCCTCGGGCAGGGCCTCGTTGAACAGCACGCGGCCCAGGCTGGTCGAGACCAGCGCCGGCGCACCCGGGGTCCAGTCCTCCGGCTGCTCCCACGGCTCGTTGACCTTGCCGTTGTCGACGCCGAACACCTCGTCGAGGCGGATCAGCGCCCGCTCCTGCAGACCCAGCGCACCCTGGTCGAAGGCCATGATCGCCTCGGCCGTCGACCCGAACGCCGCCGGCTGGCCGCCGTCGGCCTCGTGCCGGCTGGGCACCAGGGTGGTCAGGTGGTACAGGCCCAGCACCATGTCCTGGGTCGGCGCGGTGATCGGGCGACCGTCGGCCGGGGACAGGATGTTGTTCGACGACAGCATGAGGATCCGGGCCTCGGCCTGGGCCTCCGCCGACAGCGGCAGGTGCACCGCCATCTGGTCACCGTCGAAGTCCGCGTTGAACGCGGTGCAGACCAGCGGGTGGATCTGGATGGCCTTGCCCTCGACCAGCTGCGGCTCGAAGGCCTGGATGCCCAGACGGTGCAGGGTCGGCGCCCGGTTGAGCAGCACCGGGTGCTCGGTGATGACCTCCTCGAGCACGTCCCACACGACCGGCCGCGCGCGCTCCACCATCCGCTTGGCGGACTTGATGTTCTGCGCGTGGTTGAGGTCGACCAGCCGCTTCATGACGAAGGGCTTGAACAGCTCCAGGGCCATCTGCTTGGGCAGACCGCACTGGTGCAGCTTCAGCTGCGGGCCGACCACGATGACCGACCGGCCGGAGTAGTCGACGCGCTTGCCGAGCAGGTTCTGGCGGAACCGGCCCTGCTTGCCCTTGAGCAGGTCCGACAGCGACTTGAGCGGGCGGTTCCCCGGGCCGGTGACCGGCCGGCCGCGACGGCCGTTGTCGAACAGCGCGTCGACCGACTCCTGCAGCATCCGCTTCTCGTTGTTCACGATGATCTCGGGCGCGCCGAGGTCGAGCAGACGCTTGAGCCGGTTGTTCCGGTTGATCACGCGGCGGTACAGGTCGTTCATGTCGCTGGTGGCGAAGCGGCCACCGTCGAGCTGCACCATCGGGCGCAGGTCCGGCGGGATGACCGGGACGCAGTCCAGCACCATGCCCATGGGCGAGTTGCGGGTCTGCTGGAAGGCCGCGACGACCTTGAGCCGCTTGAGGGCCCGCAGCTTGCGCTGGCCCTTGCCGCTGCGGATGGTCTCGCGCAGCGAGGCGGCCTCGGCGTCGAGGTCGAAGTCGGCGAGCAGCTTCTGCAGCGCCGCGGCACCCATGCCGCCCTCGAAGTACTCGCCGAACCGGTCGCGCAGCTCGCGGTAGAGGCCCTCGTCGGCGATGAGCTGCTTGACCTCGAGCTTGCGGAAGGTGTCGAGCACCTCCTCGAGGCGGTCGATCTCCCGCTGGGCGCGGTCGCGCAGCTGGCGCATCTCGCGCTCGCCACCCTCACGCACCTTGCGGCGGACGTCGGACTTGGCGCCCTCGGCCTCGAGCTCGGCGAGGTCGGCCTCCAGCTTCTGCTGGCGGGCCTCCACGTCGGCGTCCCGGCGGCTCTCGAGGTTGTGCTTCTCCGCGCTGATCTCGGCCTCGATGGTCGGGAGGTCGCGGTGGCGCGCCTCCTCGTCGACCGAGGTGATCAGGTAGGCCGCGAAGTAGATGATCTTCTCGAGGTCCTTGGGCGCCAGGTCGAGCAGGTAGCCCAGGCGCGAGGGGACGCCCTTGAAGAACCAGATGTGGGTCACCGGCGCGGCCAGCTCGATGTGGCCCATCCGCTCGCGGCGGACCTTGGCCCGGGTCACCTCGACGCCGCAGCGCTCACAGATGATGCCCTTGAACCGGACCCGCTTGTACTTGCCGCAGTAGCACTCCCAGTCCCGCGTGGGACCGAAGATCTTCTCGCAGAAGAGACCGTCCTTCTCCGGACGCAGCGTCCGGTAGTTGATGGTCTCGGGCTTCTTCACCTCACCGTGGCTCCACTGGCGGATGTCGTCGCCGGTGGCCAGACCGATGCGGAGCTCGTCGAAGAAGTTGACGTCGAGCACTGAGTGGACCCCTTTCCCGGGGCTCGGTTACTGCACTTCTTGCTGATGGTCTTGGGGTGGGCGCCGGCCGGCCCCGGGTGCCCGGGGCCGGCCGGCGGCCGATCACACGTCCTCGACGCTGGAGGGCTCGCGGCGGGACAGGTCGATGCCCAGCTCCTCCGCGGCCCGGAACACCTCGTCGTCGGTGTCACGCAATTCGATTGCCTGCCCGTCGCCGGAGAGCACCTCGACGTTGAGGCAGAGCGACTGCAGCTCCTTGAGCAACACCTTGAACGACTCCGGGATGCCCGGCTCGGGGATGTTCTCGCCCTTGACGATTGCCTCGTAGACCTTGACGCGGCCCAGGATGTCGTCGGACTTGATGGTGAGCAGCTCCTGCAGCGCGTAGGCCGCGCCGTAGGCCTGCATCGCCCAGCACTCCATCTCGCCGAACCGCTGGCCACCGAACTGCGCCTTACCACCCAGCGGCTGCTGCGTGATCATCGAGTAGGGGCCGGTCGAGCGGGCGTGGATCTTGTCGTCGACCAGGTGCAGCAGCTTGAGGATGTAGACGTAGCCCACCGAGATCGGCTCGGGGAACGGCTCACCGGAGCGGCCGTCGAACAGCCGCGCCTTGCCGGTCGGGGCCACCATCCGGTTGCCGTCGCGGTTGGGGACGGTCGAGCTCAGCAGCCCGACGATCTCCTCCTCGCGCGCACCGTCGAACACCGGGGTCGCCGTCCGGGTGCCCGGCGCGGCCGCCTTCGCCGCCTCCGGCAGGTTCTGCGCCCACTCGGGGTCACCCTCGACCTGCCAGCCGGACTTGGCGACCCACCCGAGGTGGGTCTCCAGGACCTGGCCGACGTTCATCCGGCCGGGCACGCCCAGCGGGTTGAGGACGATGTCCACCGGGGTGCCGTCCTCGAGGAACGGCATGTCTTCCTGCGGCAGGATCTTGGCGATGACGCCCTTGTTGCCGTGGCGGCCGGCGAGCTTGTCACCGTCGGAGATCTTGCGCATCTGGGCGACGTAGACCCGGATCAGCTCGTTGACGCCGGCGGGCAGTTCGTCGCCGTCCTCGCGCGAGAACACGCGGACGCCGATGACCTTGCCGGACTCACCGTGCTTGACCTTCAGCGACGTGTCGCGGACCTCGCGGGCCTTCTCACCGAAGATCGCGCGGAGCAGCCGCTCCTCGGGGGTCAGCTCGGTCTCGCCCTTGGGCGTGACCTTGCCGACGAGGATGTCGCCGGGGACGACCTCGGCACCGATGCGGATGATGCCGCGCTCGTCGAGGTCGGCGAGGACCTCCTCGGAGACGTTCGGGATGTCCCGGGTGATCTCCTCGGCACCGAGCTTGGTGTCGCGGGCGTCGACCTCGAACTCCTCGATGTGGATCGAGGACAGGACGTCGTCCTGCACGAGGCGCTGCGACAGGATGATCGCGTCCTCGTAGTTGTGACCCTCCCACGGCATGAAGGCGACGAGCAGGTTCTTGCCCAGCGCCATCTCGCCCTGGTCGGTGCACGGCCCGTCGGCGATGACCTGGCCGACCTCGACGCGCTGGCCCTCGTCGACGACGGGGGTCTGGTTGATCGAGGTGCCCTGGTTCGAGCGGCGGAACTTCAGCAGGCGGTAGGTCTGCCGGGTGCCGTCGTCGGCCATGACGGTGACGTAGTCGGCGGTGGAGTCCTCGACCACACCGGCCTTCTCGGCCACCACGACGTCGCCGGCGTCGACGGCGGCACGCAGCTCCATGCCGGTGCCGACCAGCGGCGCCTCGCTGCGCAGCAGCGGGACGGCCTGACGCTGCATGTTCGCGCCCATGAGCGCGCGGTTGGCGTCGTCGTGCTCGAGGAACGGGATCATCGCCGTCGCGACCGAGGTCATCTGCCGCGGCGAGACGTCCATGTAGTCGACCTGCTCGGGCGAGAGGTAGTCGACCTCACCGCCCTTGGTGCGGACCAGGACGCGCTCCTCGGCGAACCGGCCCTGGACGTCCAGCGGCGAGTTGGCCTGGGCGACGACGAAGCGGTCCTCCTCGTCGGCGGTCAGGTAGTCGATCCGGTCGGTGACCACACCGTTCTCGACCCGGCGGTACGGGGTCTCGATGAAGCCGAAGGCGTTCACCCGCCCGTAGGCCGACAGCGACCCGATCAGGCCGATGTTCGGGCCTTCCGGCGTCTCGATCGGGCACATCCGGCCGTAGTGGCTCGGGTGGACGTCGCGGACCTCCATGCCGGCCCGCTCACGGGACAGACCACCCGGGCCCAGCGCCGACAGACGACGCTTGTGGGTCAGGCCCGCGAGCGGGTTGGTCTGGTCCATGAACTGGGACAGCTGGCTGGTGCCGAAGAACTCCTTGATGGAGGCGACGACCGGCCGGATGTTGATCAGGGTCTGCGGCGTGATCGCCTCGACGTCCTGGGTGGTCATCCGCTCGCGGACGACGCGCTCCATGCGGGAGAGGCCGACCCGGATCTGGTTCTGGATCAGCTCACCGACGGTGCGCAGCCGGCGGTTGCCGAAGTGGTCGATGTCGTCGACACCGTGCTCGGGCTCGCCCGCGTGCAGGCGCACCACGTACTCGATGGTGGCGACGATGTCGTCCTCGGTCAGCGTCAGCGTGCTCTGCGGCACCTCGACGCCGAGCTTCTTGTTGACCTTGTAGCGGCCGACCTTGGCCAGGTCGTAGCGCTTCGGGTTGAAGAAGAGGTTCTCCAACAGCGCCTGGGCGCTCTCCCGCGTCGGCGGCTCGCCCGGCCGCAGCTTGCGGTAGATGTCGAGCAGCGCCTCGTCCTGCCCGGCGATGTGGTCCTTCTCCAGGGTGGCGAGGACGGTCGGCGACCACTGGAAGTGCTCGCGGATGCGGTCCTCGGTCCAGCCCAGCGCCTTGAGCAGCACGGTGACCGGCTGCCGGCGCTTGCGGTCGATGCGGACGCCGACGGTGTCGCGCTTGTCGACGTCGAACTCCAGCCACGCACCGCGGCTGGGGATGACCTTGGCGCTGAAGACGTCCTTGTCGGAGGTCTTGTCCAGGGTCTTGTCGAAGTAGACGCCGGGGCTGCGGACGAGCTGCGAGACGACGACACGCTCGGTCCCGTTGATGACGAACGTGCCCTTGTTCGTCATGATCGGGAAGTCGCCCATGAACACCGTCTGGCTCTTGATCTCGCCGGTGGTGTTGTTCATGAACTCGGCGGTGACGAACAGCGGCGCCGCGTAGGTCATGTCCTTGTCCTTGCACTCCTCGAGGGACGCCTTGACGTCCTCGAAGCGCGGGTTGGAGAAGGACAGCGACATCGAGCCGCTGAAGTCCTCGATCGGCGAGATCTCCTCGAGGATCTCGGCGAGGCCGCCGACCGCGGTCGCCTGCTCCTCGGGGGAGAGGGTGGCCCGCCACTCGGGGCTGCCGACCAGCCAGTCGAAGGAGGCCGTCTGCAGCGCCAGGAGGTCCGGCACCTCGAGGGGCTCGGAGATCTTGGCGAACGAGACGCGCAGCGGGGCGCCGGGGATCTTCTGCTGGTCGGCCTCGCCGGTGCGGGGGCCGGTCTGCGGGGGCTGCTGGGTGGTACCGGTGGTGCCTGACTCAGTGGTGCTGGCGGAGATGCTGGTGGGGCGAGAGCCTGCCAAGATGCGTCCTTCCAAGGACCTCACGACGTGCGGGCGGTGGGTGCTGGTTCGTCCTGGGTCGTCGTCGGTAATGGCGGGGCTGTCCGCGTCGGTCCTGCACCGTGTCGGTCTCCCGGGTGTGGCCGGGACGAATCCCGGGCACCACTGGTGACCCGTCAGTAGCGGGCAGGCAGTCAGGGGGCAGCGCAACAGAGAACCCTACCCCTGCTACGGCGGGCTGTCCACGTCGGGGGTCCGGTAGCGACCGGAGACACACCCGGGAAGGCAGCCGGCCCAGCGGGGCCGGGTCGGGTCGTGCGCGACGACACGGCCATGATGCCAGGCCGACCGCCTCTGCGGGACCGCCACGCCGGGCTTTCCTGGCCGGACCGCACGGTCCGCCGGACGTCAGGGGATGGCGCGCCCTCGCCGTCCGCCGGTCCGACGGCGCACCGGCGAGGGCTCGGGGGCGGAGCCGGCGAACGCCGCAGGGGCCGCCCTCCGGGTGGAGGACGGCCCCTGCGGGTCGTGCGAGGTGGTGCTCACCCGGCGACGAGGCGCCGGGCAGGGGGCTTCGCTGCAGGGTCCCGCTGCCTGCGCGTGCGAGGCGTGGGGGCAGCGAGGGCCCTTACTTGACGGTGACGGTGGCGCCGGCGCCCTCGAGAGCGGCCTTGGCCTTCTCGGCGGCGTCCTTGGCGACCTTCTCCAGGACCGGCTTCGGCGCGCCGTCGACCAGGTCCTTGGCCTCCTTGAGGCCCAGCGAGGTCAGGCCGCGCACCTCCTTGATGACCTGGATCTTCTTGTCACCGGCGCTCTCGAGGATGACGTCGAACTCGTCCTGCTCCTCGGCGGCCGGGGCACCGCCGTCGCCGCCACCGGCGGCCGGGGCGGCCGCGACGGCGACCGGCGCAGCAGCGGTGACCTCGAAGGTCTCCTCGAACTGCTTCACGAAGTCGGACAGCTCGAGCAGCGTCATCTCCTTGAACGCGTCGAGCAGGTCCTGGGTGGACAGCTTGGCCATGATCTCTCCTTCGGGGGTCAGTCGGTGCTGGCCGCGGCGTCGGCGGCGTCAGCGTCGGTGGCGGGGGTGGTGTCAGCAGCAGCGGAGTCGGCGCCCTCGGCGGGCTTCTTCTCCTGCAGCGCAGCGGCCAGGCGGGCGACCTGGGACAGCGGGGCCTGGAACAGACCCGCGGCCTTGGTGAGGTTGCCCTTCATCGCGCCGGCCAGCTTGGCCAGCAGGACCTCGCGCGGCTCGACGTCGGCCAGGGCGGTGACCTCGGCGGCGCCGACGGTGCGGCCCTCGACGACGGCACCCTTGACGACGAGCAGCGGGTTGGCCCGCGCGAAGTCACGGATGGCCTTGGCGGCGTTCACCGGGTCGCCCTCGATGAAGGCGATCGCGGTGGGCCCGTTGAGCAGCGGGGCGAGGTCGCCGAAGCCGACCTGCTCCGCGGCACGCTTCGTCAGGGTGTTCTTGACGACGGCGTAGCTGCTGCCCTCACCGAGGGAACGGCGCAGCTGGGTCAGCTGGGCCACGGTCAGCCCGCGGTACTCGGTGAGCACCGCCGCGCTGGACGACTGGAACCGCTCGGTGATCTCGTCGATCACCGCGGCCTTCGCCTGCGTGGGCATGGGCCTCCTCTCGTCTGTCGGGCGACCACCGGCCGGTGCACGACGGCGGGCGATGTCCGGGCCCGGAGACGAGGAACGCCCCGGCGCAGGGCGCACGGGGCGAGGGGTGGGCGCACGGCGCTCACCGATCGAACCGTCCTCCTGCGCGGGCCGCCCGGGATCCGGGACCTTCGATCGCACGCGGACGTGCGACGACCTGCGGTCTTGGGGGGAACGAGGTCAAGGGTACACCCGCCCGCGGGGCCGCCGCTGTCGCCGTCGTCACCCGGGACGACGGAGGCCCCGCCGCGCGGTGCGCGACGGGGCCCCGTGACGTGCGGGTGCTGGCCCCGTCCAGAGGCTCACCGCGAGCGTGCGAGCGGTGAGGGGGACGGGGTCCTTCCTCAGGCGGTGGGCTCGTCCACCGTCAGGTTGCGGGTGCGGTTCGGGTCGACCGGGATGCCCGGGCCCATGGTCGTGGAGATGGTGACCTTCTTGACGTACCGGCCCTTGGCCGCGGCCGGCTTGGCCCGCAGGACCTCGTCCAGCGCCGCGGCGTAGTTCTCCACCAGCTTGGTCTCGTCGAACGAAGTCTTGCCGATGACCAGGTGCAGGTTGGCCTGCTTGTCGACGCGGAAGTTGATCTTCCCGCCCTTGATGTCGTTGACGGCCTTGGTCACGTCGGGGGTGACGGTGCCGGTCTTCGGGTTCGGCATCAGGCCGCGCGGGCCGAGGATGCGGGCGATGCGGCCGACCTTGGCCATCTGGTCCGGGGTCGCGATCGCGGCGTCGAAGTCCAGGAAGCCGCCCTGGATGCGCTCGATCAGGTCGTCCGAGCCGACGACGTCGGCGCCGGCGGCCTCGGCCTCGGCGGCCTTGTCACCGGTCGCGAACACGATGACCCGGGCGGTCTTGCCGGTGCCGTGCGGCAGGTTGACCGTGCCGCGGACCATCTGGTCGGCCTTGCGCGGGTCGACGCCCAGCCGCATGGCCACCTCGACGGTCGCGTCGTAGGTGGTCGGCGACGTCTCCTTGGCCAGGGACGCGGCCTGCAGCGGGGAGTACAGGTTCTCGCGGTCGACCTTCGCGGCCGCCTCGCGGAACTTCTTGCCGTGCTTCGCCATGGTGTGTCCTCTCCCCCGGCGCGCGGCCGGGAGTCGTGTGGTGCGCGGGCCTGGCGAGAGGCCCTCCCACGAGTGCTGTCGGGCCCGTGGCCCGGACCCGGTGGTACAACGCCGCCGCCGAGCGGCGGCTTCCGTCAACCCTGGACGGTGATGCCCATCGACCGGGCGGTGCCGGCGATGATCTTCTCGGCCTCGTCGAGGGAGTTGGCGTTGAGGTCGGCCATCTTGGTCTGGGCGATCTCGCGGACCTGGTCACGGGTGACGGTGGCGACCTTGGTCTTGTGCGGCTCGCCGGAGCCCTTCTCCACGCCGGCCGCCTTGAGCAGCATGCGCGCCGCCGGCGGGGTCTTGGTGACGAAGGTGAACGAGCGGTCCTCGTAGACCGAGATCTCGACCGGGATCACGTTGCCGCGCTGCGACTCCGTGGCGGCGTTGTAGGCCTTGCAGAACTCCATGATGTTGACGCCGTGCTGGCCGAGCGCCGGACCCACGGGCGGGGCGGGGGTGGCCGCACCGGCGTTGATCTGGAGCTTGATGACCGCGGTCAACCGCTTCCTGGGGGGCATGACTTCCTTCTTCGTGACGGGGTGGAACGGCCTCGTCGCAGGGCCCCGCCGCGAGAGTGCGAGCGGTGGGGAGCGACGGGGTCCTTCCTCAGATCTTCTGGACCTGGTTGAACGAGAGCTCGACCGGCGTCTCCCGGCCGAAGATGGAGACGAGCACCTGCAGCTTCTGCTGCTCGGCGTTGATCTCGTTGATCGTGGCCGGGAGGGTGGCGAACGGGCCGTCCATGACGGTGACCGACTCGCCGACCTCGAAGTCGACGACGGCGGCCGGCGCGGCCGTGGTGGTCGTCGTCTCGGCGGCCTTGGCCGCCGGCTTCTGGACGGCCGGGGCGAGGATCTTGACGACCTCGTCGAGGGTGAGCGGCGAGGGCCGCGAGGTGGCGCCCACGAAGCCGGTGACGCCCGGGGTGTTGCGCACCGCGCCCCAGGACTCGTCGTTGAGCTCCATGCGGACCAGCAGGTATCCGGGGAAGACCTTGCGGTTGACCTGCGTGCGCTTGCCGTTCTTGATCTCGGTGACCTCCTCGGTGGGCACCTCGATCTGGTAGATGAAGTCCTCCATGTCCAGCGACTGGATGCGGGACTCGAGGTTGGTCTTCACCTTGTTCTCGTAGCCCGCGTAGGAGTGGACGACGTACCAGTCGCCGGGCGCGATCCGCAGGGCCTTGCGAAGCGTCTCGGCCGGGTCCTCGTCCTCCTGGTCCTCCGGGAGGTCGGAGGACGGCGCGGGCGCGGCCAGCGGGTCGCTCACGAGGCTCTCGGCGTCGCCGCTCTCGACCTCGGGCGCCGCGTCGGCCACGCCGGTGAGGGCGTCCTGGTCGGCGGTGTCGGAGGAACCCTCGGCGGCACCGGGCTCCCCCGCGCCGGTCTCCACGTCAGCGGCACCGCGGACGTCGAAACGTGCGTCGTCGAGGTCGATCCCCTCGACGGCGCTGTCGGTGTCGAAGGGCTCGCGGGGGTCGGTCACGGTGTCTCTTCCTCGTCGGCGTCGTGTGGGTGTGGCGGCGGTGCTCAGCCGAAGACGGCGAGCACGCCCTTGGCGAAGAGGAGGTCCAGGCCGGCCACCAGCGCCACGATGAAGGCCACGAAGACGATGACGACGGTCGTGTAGGTGATCAGCTCGCGCCGCCCCGGCCAGATGACCTTGCGCAGCTCGGCGACGACCTCGCGCAGGAACCGGCGGATGCTGCGCCGCTGGCGGACCTCCTCGGCGCGGGCCCGCTGCGCGGCCGCGCGCGACCGCGTGCCGGCACCGTCCGCGTCCCGCCCGGCGGGACGGGCAGCGGTGCGCTCCCGGGCCGGCCTGCGGGTGCGCGAGGCGACCGGCTCGTCGTCGTCCTCGTCGTCCCCCGCGGTGATGCGGCTGCCGCGCCGGGCGCCCGAGGGGCGCCCGGCCACGACCTTGCCCTCGTCGGCCTCGGCCTCGGCGGCGACGTCGGCCTCGGCGGCCTCGAGCTCGGCGGCGTCGTCGACGCCCGGGGCCTCGCGGTCGAGCTGCTCGTCGGTCAGCTCGGCGTCGGAGGCCGCGCGAGGATCGTCCTCGCGGCCCGGCTTCTCGTCGCTCACTGCGCCTCGCTCGCCTCGTGGGTGGTGGCCGCTGCTCTCGGGCCGACGGTCGGTGGTCGGTGCTGTCGTACGGATCGTGCACGTCGCCGGCGGGAGCCGGCGGCACGGGCAGGGGTGACAGGACTTGAACCTGCAGCCTGCGGTTTTGGAGACCGCTGCTCTGCCAATTGAGCTACACCCCTATGCCCTGGGCCGGGCCTGGGACCGCGCGCCCCACCCCGGCCAGCACCGAGCCCGTGGGGGCATCCGGGGCACGCCGGTGGCGGGGTCAACTGCCCCAGGACAGCCAGTGTACGGGACCGACGGGGGCCTCAGCCAACGTCCCTCCGAAAGGGTGCCGAGGGATCGACGAGTCCGCCCCGGGGCCGGTCCGCCGGGCGCTGGAGGGAGGCCGTGCGAGAGGAGGCCGGCGGGCCACCTCCCCCCGTCGTCACCGACGGTGCTCGAGGCCACCGGGGGTCGGTGGTCCGGGATCGGGGGCGACCCCGGCCGCCATCCTTTGACACGATGAGGGCATGACCGCCGTCTCCTCCTCGGAGCCCGCTGCCCCCGCCACCGACCTGCCGCCAGCGCAGCGGCGGATCTCCCGCCGGATCGCCGCCATCGCCGAGTCCGCGACGCTCGCGGTGGATGCGAAGGCCAAGGCGCTCAAGGCGGCGGGCAAGCCGGTGATCGGCTTCGGCGCCGGCGAACCGGACTTCCCGACGCCCGACTACGTCGTCGAGGCCGCCCTCACCGCCTGCCGCCAGCCGGCCATGCACCGCTACACCCCCGCGGGCGGCCTGCCGGCGCTCAAGGAGGCGATCGTGGCCAAGTCCGCCCGCGACTCCGGCCTCCGCATCACCCCGGCCAACGTGCTGGTCACCAACGGCGGCAAGCAGGCCGTGTACGAGGCGTTCGCCACGATGCTCGACCCCGGTGACGAGGTGCTGCTCCCCGCGCCGTACTGGACGACCTACCCCGAGGCGATCGCCCTCGCCGGCGGCGTGCCGGTGCCGGTCGTGGCCGACGAGGAGAGCGGCTACCTGGTGTCGGTCGCCCAGCTGGAGGCCGCCCGCACGCCGCGCACCAAGGTGCTGCTGTTCTGCTCGCCGTCGAACCCCACCGGCGCGGTGTACCCGCCCGAGGTGGTCGAGGAGATCGGCCGATGGGCGCTGGACAACGGGCTGTGGGTGCTCACCGACGAGATCTACGAGCACCTGACCTACGACGGGGCCACCGCACCCTCCATGCCGGTCGTCGTCCCCGAGCTGGCCGACCGGTGCGTCGTGGTCAACGGGGTCGCCAAGACCTACGCGATGACCGGCTGGCGGGTCGGCTGGATCGCCGGCCCAGCCGACGTCGTCAAGGCGGCCACCAACCTGCAGTCGCACGCCACCTCCAACG
This sequence comes from Geodermatophilus sp. SYSU D00708, assembly GCF_054050115.1. Taxonomy (NCBI): domain Bacteria; kingdom Bacillati; phylum Actinomycetota; class Actinomycetes; order Geodermatophilales; family Geodermatophilaceae; genus Geodermatophilus; species Geodermatophilus sp. SYSU D00708. Next base: position 120,530 of record NZ_JBJGYS010000005.1, read on the forward strand.
TGGCCAACGTCTCGCAGGCGGCCGCGATCGCCGCCCTGAACGGCGACCTGTCGGCGGTGGCGACCATGAAGGAGGCCTTCGACCGGCGGCGCCGCACGATCGTCGCCATGCTGCGCGAGATCCCCGGCGTGGCCTGCCCGGAACCGCGGGGGGCGTTCTACGTCTACCCGTCGGTGAAGGGCCTGCTGGGCCGGCCGATCGCCGGGCGGACGGCGAGCACCAGCGTCGAGCTGGCCGAGCTGATCCTCGAGGAGGCCGAGGTCGCGGTCGTCCCCGGTGAGGCCTTCGGCACCCCCGGGTACCTGCGGATGTCCTACGCGCTGGGCGACGACGACCTGGTGGAGGGCGTCAGCCGGATGCAGCGCCTGCTCGGCTCCGCCGACTGAGCACGGACCCCGAGAAGGACCCCCCTGCAGGGTCCCGCCGCTCCCAGGCTCGTGGCGGGACCCTGCAGGGGGGCCACCCGACCGCGGGCAGGCTCGCGGCGGACCGGGCCTAGCCGGGCAGGTCGTCCTCCTGCAGGGCCCCGGCGTCCACCAGGACGTCGAGGGCCGCGGGGAGGTCCTGCAGCGCGAGGGCGACGTCCTCCGGGGTGGCGATCGTCCAGGCGTTGGCGTTGACGTAGCAGCGCAGCGCGGCGTCGAAGGCCTCGGCACCGGCGGCCTCGCGGGCGGCCAGCAGCGCGGCACCGCCCTTGCCGTAGACCCGGCGGAAGTACGGCCCGGAGGCCGTGAACGCGTCCATCGCCGAGCCGACGTCCCCGGGCACCTGCAGCGCCTGCTCCACCTCCACGCCCGGCGCCGGGAAGGCCACCGACTCCGCGTAGGTGGCGAAGGCCTCGTCCAGCCAGGGGTCGCGGAACTGGGAGTCCCCGACCATCCCGTAGAACCACATGTGCGCGACCTCGTGCAGCAGCACCACCCGGTCGGCGCCGGCCAGCAGGATCGAGCTGGGGTACTCGATGCCGCCGCCGTAGTCGGCGAGCAGGGGCACGGTGAGCGTCTCGTACGGGAAGTCGCCGAAGCGCTCCTCCAGCGCGCCGATGGCCTCGACGGTCCAGCCGGCCAGCTCGTCGGCGGGGACCTGTGGATCGGGCAGCACCCCGGTGGTCACCTCGACGCCGCCGGGCGTGGTGGCCGTGGCGGTGGTGAACTCCCCCACCGCGACGCTGACGTCCCGCGCCACCGGCTCGGTCGACGTCCAGGTGCGGCGGCCGTCGCGGGGCGCGGAGGGCTCCTCCTGGTCGCCGGTCATGAGGACGGTGAGGTCCTCGGGCGCGGAGACGCGGATCGTGGTGTCGGCGACCGGGCTGACCGCGGTCTCCCCCGTCACGTCGACGAACGGGTCGCGGGCCCAGCCGACGGCGGGCTCCCAGGCGAGCAGCGGGGCGCCGCTGGCCCACCAGGACACCCCCTCGGCCGTCCCGACCCGCTCGAAGCCGCCCTGGCCCAGCGTCAGCGTGAAGTCCAGCTCCACCTCCGTGGCGTCCCCGGCCGCGAGCTCGTCGTCCAGCCGGACGACGTAGAGCCCCCCGGGGTCCTCGGCGCCGGCGTCCTCGTAGCCGCCCCCGGCGACGTCGTCCCCGCGGACGGCGTCGACGGCCAGCCGGTTGCCCGCGCGGGCGGCGTCGGGCGCGTTCGGGACCAGGCGGAAGACCAGCTCGTCGGTGGCGCGGTCGGGGGTGAAGACCACCGTCTCGGTCCCGGTGACCGTCCGCAGGTCGTCCTCCAGCCGGACGTCGAGGGTCACCACGGGTCGGTCGGGGTCGGGCTCCGCGCGCCGGTCGCAGCTGCCGGGCTCCCCCGCCGGGGGCGGCGGAGCGCCCTCCGCGGCGACGGTGTCGACGAAGGAGGTCCCGCAGCCGGCCAGGAGCAGCACCGAGGCGGCCGCGACGACCGCCCGGTGCCGCCCGTTCACGCCAGCTGGACGGTGGCCCGGGCCAGCGAGAGGACCTTCTCGCCGCCGCTGGTGACCGTGAGGTCGACGCGGACGCGACCGTGCTCCCCGAGGGCGGCGACCTTCCCGCGCACGGTGACTGAGGCGCCGTCGGCGTCGTCCGGGACGACGACCGTCCGGCCGAACCGGACGTGGTACTCCACCAGGGCGCCCGGGTCCCCGGCCCAGGCGGTGACCGCGCGGCCGGCCAGCGCCATGGTCAGCATCCCGTGGGCGATGACCCCGGGCAGGCCGACCTCGGTGGCCACGCGCTCGTTCCAGTGGATCGGGTTGAAGTCGCCCGAGGCCCCGGCGTAGCGCACCAGGTCGGCGCGGGTGACCCGGTAGGTCTGCTCGGGCAGCTCGGTCCCGACGGCGACGTCCGCGGCTCTCACGCTGCCCCCCGCTCGCTGCCGGGCTCCCGCCCCTGCCCGCTCACGCCGTCCCCCTCGCGACCAGCATCGACGACGCCGAGCACACCGGCTCGCCGTCCTCGGTGGCGACGTCGACCCGCGTGGTGAGCAGGTCGTTGCCCGCGACGCTGCGGACCGCCTCGATCGTGGGGACGGCGACCAGGCGGTCCCCGGCGCGGATCGGGCGGTGGTGGGTGAACTTCTGCTCGCCGTGCACGACGCGGCTGTAGTCCAGGTCGACGTCCGGGTCCTCGACCACGACGCCGGCGGCCGAGAGGGTCAGCACGATGGCGAACGTGGGCGGGGCGATGACGTCGAGGTGCCCCGCGGCGCGGGCGGCGGCGGGGTCGCGGTGCACCGGGTCGGTCTCGCCGATCGCGGCGGCGAACTCGGCGATCTTCTCGCGACCGACCTCGTAGACGGCGGAGGGCGGGTAGCTGCGCCCGACCAGTGTCGGATCAAGCGCCATGCTCCCGCCCTCCTCCCGCGTGGGGCCGCTGCGTCAGCGGGTCTCGCGGTGGATCGTGTGCTTGCGGTCCTTCGGGCAGTACTTCTTCAGCTCGAGCCGGTCGGGGTCGTTGCGCCGGTTCTTGCGGGTGATGTAGTTGCGGTTCTTGCACTCCTGGCACGCCAGGGTGATCTTGGGACGGATGTCGGTGGCTGCCACGGAGTTCTCCTAGCCTTGTCGGACGGGCCTGCCGGGCCCGGCGTGCGGACGGCGTCCACACGACGACGGACCCCGGGGTGCGGGGTCCGTCGAGAGTAGCGGTGACCGGATTTGAACCGGTGACACAGCGATTATGAGCCGCTTGCTCTGCCTGGCTGAGCTACACCGCCGGGATGACCCGTGCGGCCCGGTCTCGCGACTGGACCGGTGGGTCGGAGCCCCTTTACGGAATCGAACCGTAGACCTTCTCCTTACCATGGAGACGCTCTGCCGACTGAGCTAAAGGGGCGGTGGCCGGAGCCGTCATGAACTCTACCTGACGGCTCCAGGGGCCTGCTGCAGGGGGGTCCCCCGGCCGGTCACGTGCGGACGAACAACCGCCGGTGCGGCGTGCCCGGGACGGCGGACCGGACGCCGGTGCGGGCGAGGATCCAGCTCTCCAGGCGGTCGTCGGGCAGCGGCCGGCTGACCAGGAAGCCCTGGAGCTTGTCGCAACCCATCTCGGCCAGGAGGTTGCGGGTCAGCTCGTCCTCGACGCCCTCGGCCACCACGCGCAGCCCCAGGTTGTGGGCGAGCTCGATGATCGAGCGGGCGATGAACGACTCCCCCTGGCTGGTCGACATCCCCAGCACGAAGGACTTGTCGATCTTCACCTCGTCGATCGGCAGCTGGCGCAGCTGGGACAGCGACGAGTACCCGGTCCCGAAGTCGTCCATGGACAGCCGCAGCCCGAGGGCGTGGAGGTCGGCCAGCACGGTGCTGCTGCGCACCGAGTCGTCCACGACGCTGCCCTCGGTGAGCTCCAGGGTGAGCAGCTCCCCCGGGACGCCGTGCCGCCGCAGCGCCCGGCGCACGCGGTCGACCAGGTCGGGCTCGGAGAGGCAGCGCGCCGAGAGGTTGACCGCGACCGAGAGGGCGATGTCCTGGTCCAGCCACTTGCGGCAGCGGGCCAGCGCCAGGTCGAGCACGTGGTCGGTGAGCAGGCCGATCCGGCCGATCTGCTCGGCCAGGTGGATGAAGTCGTCCGGCGCGATGGCGCCGTAGCGGGGGTGGGCCCAGCGCACCAGCGTCTCCACCGAGACGATGTCGGAGGATCGCGCGTCGATGATCGGCTGGAAGACCACGCTGATCTGCCCGTCGGCCATGGCCTGCTCGAGCTCGGTGCCCAGCTGCAGGCGGCGCAGGCTCTGCTGGTCGAGCACCGGGTGGTAGCTGGCGATCCCGCTGGAGCCGGAGCCGGCGAGCAGGGCGACGTCGGCCCGCTGCATGAGGGTGCCGGCGTCGTTGCCGTGGACCGGCGCCGCGGCCACGCCGATGGAGAGGGTGACCTCCAGGTCCAGCCCCGCGACCCGGGCGCGGGTCGAGGTCGCCTCCCGCAGCCGGCGGGCGGCGCGCTCGGTGGCCGCCAGGGACAGGCCGGGCAGCAGGACGGCGAACTGCTCGCCCTCCATCCGCGCGACGAGGGCCTGCGGTGGCGCGTGCTCCCGGAGCAGGCCGGCGGTCACCAGCAGCAGCTCGTCGCTGGCCGCGTGCCCGAGGGTGTCGGTGACCTCGGTGTAGTTGTCCAGCGCGGCGAGGATCAGGCCCACCCGGCCGCCGACCGGGTCGGCGGCCAGCAGCGCGTCGATCTCCACGGCGAGGCGCTGCCGGTTGGGCAGGCCGGTGAGCCGGTCGTGGTCGGCGTCGTAGCGGATCTGGGTCAGCAGCTGCTGCTGCCGGATCGCCGCGTTGACGTGGGTGAGCATGGAGTCCAGCGCGGAGCGGTCGCCGCCGCCGAAGGTCATCACGTCACTGCGCCGGTCGCAGACCTCGAGGTAGCCGGGCTCGCCGGCGGCGGTGGCGACCGGCGCGGCGAGCAGGTCACGGGCGCCGCGCCGGGCCAGGGCAGCGGCCTCGGTCTCGGTCGCGCGGGCGAGGCTCACCAGCAGCGGGCCGTCGTTCGACCCGTCGGTGGCCCGCCGGCGGATGAGGTCGTCGGGGTCGCCGGGGCCGTCGTACCAGGAGCGGCCGTCCTCGGCGGCGACGACGAGCTGGGGCCCCTCGTCCAGGTACGGGGGCAGCCACAGGGCGACGCGCTCGGCGTTGAGCAGCTCCCGGACGGCGTCGACGATCTGGAAGGTGCCCTCCTCGTCCGGCGCGACGCCCTCGACGCGACGGGCGAACTCGTACACCCGCTCCAGCCGCTTGCTCTCGCGCGCCACGGCCGCGAACCGCCGGAACAGCAGGATGACGGCCGCGGCCGCGGGGAGCATGAGCACCCCGGACCACACCGTCAGCGAGGTCAGCAGCAGCGCGACGACGGCCACGGAGACCGCGAACGGCCCGACCACGGCGATCGGCAGCAACTGCTCCTGCCAGAACTGCCGGCCGGGGTCGCCACCGCTGAGCCGGATGGCGGTGACCACGAGCGAGGTGCCGACGACGTCGGCCGCCAGGACGGCGAGGATGAGGGCGAACCAGGTGATCGGCGCGGTGAGCTCGCCCACGGGCAGGATCTCGAGGACGGCGGCGGCCACGGCCATCTCCACCACGGCGACCGCGAGGTTGTACACGGCCTTGGCCGGCGCGTAGCGCTGCACGGCCAGGCTGGCGCCCAGACCCAGGACCCGGGCGACGGCCGCCCAGAGACCGCCCACCTCGACCAGGGCGAGGGTCATGGCCAGCTCGCTCACCGACCACAGATAGGTCTGCCGGCGGAACTCGATCTGCAGGGAGACGGTCTCGGTCACGAAGAACGCGATGGCGACGAGCAGGAAGGGCAGCGGCTCGAACGCCGTGGTCGCCCGGGGGAACACGAGGACGGCGACGACCACCGCGAGCAGGACACCGCCTGCCGCGATGGCCCACGGATGGAGTGGCGCGGCGGCCCGTGGCAACGGCGCGCGCGGCTCGGGACTGGCCAACGTCACCCGGATTCTGGGGAAGGGGAGGAGAGCGCGCCGAGGCTAACAGCGGAATTCGCCGGGAAGGGAGCGCCACCAACCCGAACGGGGCAGCCGGTCCGCCGCCGGACCAACTGCCCCGTGGGGATGTCTAGCGGGTACTCAGCAGCCCCACTTGGCCCCGCGACCCCACTTGGCCCCGCGACCCCACTTGGCTCCGCGACCCCACTTGGCTCCACGCTGCGTGTTCATGACGCCTCCTCAGGCATGAAGGACTGCACAGATGTGCGGCAGTCACCCAGGCGCGGGGGCAGAGCGTCGTTCGGTACGGACCGCGCCCGAGAGATTGCTGCCCGTCACCCGATCCGGACAAGCACGGAAGATCACGACCGAGTGACGAACCGTCATGCCGTCACTCTGCGTAGCGCGATCTGCCACTGTGTCACCTGTTGGCGTGACCACCGGAACGGGTGAGACTCCTGTGCCCACCGGGACGCCGACCGCGACAGTGGAGGGCGTGTCGCCCGCGATCCACAGGCGGCGGAGCCCCGCACCGGCCCTCCCGACGCCTCGTCCACAGCCGTCCACAGCGCAGTCCACAGGCCGTGGACTGCGCGCGACGCGCCCTGCGCTCCCCGCCGTGCGACGCGACGAGCAGGAGGCCGAACGCGGTTCCACGTTGCCGCTGGTGCTGGTCTGCTGGCTGGTCGCGGCGCTGATGGCCTTCGGCGCGATCGCGGCGTCCGACGCCTTCCTCGAGCAGCAGGAGGTGCAGGCCGTCTGCGACGGAGCGGCGCTCGCCGCCGCCAACGCCACGGACGAGGCCGCGGTCTACGCCACCGGGCTGGGGACGACGCTGCCGCTCACCCTCGCCAGCACGCAGGCCGCCGTCGCCGACCAGCTCGCCGACGGCCGGACGCCGCTCGACGCGTGGTCGACCGAGACCGACGGGGTGGAGGTCACCGTGCACTGCACCCGCCGGGTCGAGATCGCCTTCGGCTGGCTCTTCCTCGGCGGGGAGCCGCTCGACCGGACCGCCGTCGCCAGCGCCCGGGCTCCGGCCACCGCCTGACGCGGGCCGGCCGGGGAAGCACGCAGGCCCCCGACCTCGGTGGAGGTCGGGGGCCTGCGACGTACCTGTGGCGGGTGAAGGATTCGAACCTTCGTAGGCTAAGCCGACGGATTTACAGTCCGCTCCCATTGGCCACTCGGGCAACCCGCCGTGGTGGTACCGGAAGAGCGTACAAGACGACACCGCCGCCCCCACCAGGCACCCCGCGTGGACGGCGGACCGAGAGGAGCACCCACAGATGGCCGACTCGTCCTTCGACGTGGTGAGCAAGGTCGACCGCCAGGAGGTCGACAACGCGCTCAACCAGGCCGCCAAGGAGCTCACCCAGCGCTTCGACTTCCGTGGCACCAACGCCAGCATCGCGTGGGCCGGCGAGGAGGGCGTCACCCTGCAGGCCGACACCGAGGAGCGGGTCACCGCCGCCCTCGACGTGTTCAAGGACAAGCTGGTCAAGCGCAAGATCTCGCTGAAGTCCCTCGACGCCGACGACCCGCAGTCCTCCGGCAAGGGCTACAAGATCTCCGCCCGCATCAAGCAGGGCATCGAGTCGGACACCGCCAAGAAGATCGCCAAGATCATCCGGGACGAGGGGCCGAAGGGCGTGCAGGCGCAGATCCAGGGCGACTCGCTTCGGGTCAGCGGCAAGAAGCGGGACGACCTCCAGGCCGTCCAGCAACTGCTGCGGGGCAAGGACCTCGACGTCGCCCTGCAGTTCGACAACTACCGCTGAGCGGCTGAAGAGGCCCCCTCGCAGGGGCCCGCCCCGAGGAACGAGGGGTGGGGGGCGAGGGGGTCCTCCTCCCCTGGCAGGGTGCCGTCACCCCAGCTCGCGGGCGAGCTGCTCGAGCCGGGCGATGCGCTGCGGCATCGGCGGGTGGCTGGCGAACAGCGATGCCAGCCCCGGCCCGCGGAACGGGTTGGCGATCATCAGGTGGCTCTGGGTCACCAACCGGTCCTCCTGCGGCAGGGGTCGGGCGGCCGCACCCCGCTCGATCTTGCGCAGGGCGGAGGCCAGGGCCAGCGGGTCGTGCGACAGGACGGCCCCGGAGGCGTCCGCCTGGTACTCGCGGCTGCGGCTGACCGCCATCTGCACCAGCCCGGCCGCGAGCGGGCCGAGGACCACCAGCAGCAGGCTGCCGAGGGCGTTGCCGCCTCCGCGCTCGTCGGACCGCCCGCCGAACAGCGAGGCGAACATCGCCATGTGCGCGAGGTAGGTGACCACCGTCGCCATCGCGCCGGCGACCGAGCTGATCAGGATGTCGCGGTTGTAGACGTGCGACAGCTCGTGGGCGAGCACCCCGCGCAGCTCCCGGCGGTCCAGCAGCTCGAGGATGCCCTGGGTGACGCAGACGGCCGCGTTGCGCGGGTTGCGCCCGGTCGCGAACGCGTTGGGTTGGTCGGTGGGGCTCACGTAGAGCCGGGGCATCGGCTGGCGGGCCTCGGTGGCCAGCTCCCGGACGATCGAGTACAGCGCCGGCGCCTGGGTCTCGGTGACGGGGAAGGCCCGCATCGCCCGCAGCGCCAGCTTGTCGCTGTTGAAGTACGCGTAGCCGTTGACGGCCAGGGCGACGACGAGGGCGACCAGCAGCCCGCTGCGCCCGCCGATCAGCGCGCCGGCGGCCAGGATCAGCCCGCCCATGAGACCGAGGAGGACCGCGGTCTTCAGCCCGTTGCTCCAGCGCTGCACGTCCCGCACAACGGAGCGCCGGGGGGCGCCGTTCCCCGCGCCGGGGAGCCGCGTCCTGCGAGCACCGTCACGGAATGGCGACGCCGGAGCGGGGGTTGCGCCTCTCGGCAGCCGGGTCCGGCCCGGCGCTCTCCGACCGTCAGCCCAACAGCCGGACCGCGGGTTGTGACGGACACGTAACCTCGGCCGGTGGAGGTGCACCCACTGATGACCACGACCAACCCGCCCCAGACCGCCGGATCGGCGGGCAGCACGGCGCCCTTCGTCAAGAGCGTCGTCGAGCTGGACCGGGTCGTCATCCGGCTGGCCGGCGACTCCGGCGACGGCATGCAGCTGACCGGGAACCGGTTCACCAGCGAGACGGCGTCGTTCGGCAACGACCTGTCGACGCTGCCCAACTTCCCCGCCGAGATCCGCGCGCCGACGGGGACCCTGCCGGGCGTCAGCTCCTTCCAGCTGCACTTCGCCGACCACGACATCATGACCCCGGGCGACGCGCCGGACGTGCTGGTCGCCATGAACCCGGCCGCGCTGAAGGCCAACCTCTCCGACCTGCCCGGCGGCGGGCTGCTGATCGTCGACTCCGACGAGTTCACCCCGCGCAACCTGGCCAAGGTCGGCTACGCCACCAGCCCGCTCGAGGACGGTTCCCTCGACGGCTGGCAGCTGGTGAGCGTGCCGCTGACGAGCATGACCCTGGACGCGCTCGCCGACTCCGGCCTCGGCAAGAAGGAGGCCGAGCGCAGCAAGAACATGTTCACCCTCGGCCTGCTGAGCTGGATGTACCACCGGCCCACCGAGGGGACGATCCGCTTCCTCGAGCGCCAGTTCCGCCGCAAGCCCGAGATCGCCGCGGCCAACATCGCCGCCTTCCGGGCCGGCTACAACTACGGCGAGACGACGGAGGCCTTCGCGGTCTCCTACGAGATCAAGCCCGCGCCGATGGCCCCGGGGCGCTACCGCAACATCTCGGGCAACCAGGCCCTGGCGCTCGGCATCGTGGCCGCCGGGCAGCGGTCGGGCCTGCCGGTCTTCCTCGGCGCCTACCCGATCACGCCGGCGTCGGACATCCTCCACGAGCTGTCCCGGCACAAGGCCTTCGGCGTCCGGACCTTCCAGGCCGAGGACGAGATCGCCGGCGTCGCCTCGGCGATCGGCGCGTCCTTCGGCGGCGCGCTGGGCGTCACGACGACGTCCGGGCCGGGGATCTCGCTGAAGTCCGAGGCGATCGGCCTCGCGGTGATGACCGAGCTGCCGCTGGTGGTCGTCGACGTGCAGCGCGGCGGGCCCTCCACCGGGCTGCCCACCAAGACCGAGCAGTCGGACCTGCTGCAGGCCATGTTCGGCCGCAACGGCGAGGCGCCGCTGCCGGTGATCGCACCGCGCTCCCCCGCCGACTGCTTCGACGCGGCGCTGGAGGCGGCGCGGATGGCGCTGACCTACCGCACCCCGGTGATCCTGCTGTCCGACGGCTACCTGGCCAACGGGGCCGAGCCGTGGCAGATCCCGGACATCGAGGCGCTGCCGGACCTGCGGGTCGAGTTCGCCACCGAGCCCAACGGCGAGGACGGCGAGTTCCTCCCCTACCTGCGCGACCCCGAGACCCTCGCCCGCCCGTGGGCGATCCCGGGCACGGCCGGGATGCAGCACCGGATCGGCGGCCTGGAGAAGGCGGACAAGACCGGGAACATCTCCTACGACCCGGCCAACCACGACCTGATGACCCGGCTGCGCCAGGCCAAGGTCGACGGCATCGCGGCCACCCTGCCGCCCACCGAGGTCGACGACCCCGACGGCGACGCCCGTGTCGCCGTGATCGGCTGGGGTTCGACCTACGGCCCGATCGGGGCCGCCTGCCGTCGGATCCGCAGCTCGGGCCGCTCGGTCGCACAGATCCACCTGCGCCACCTCAACCCGATGCCGGCCGACCTCGGGGACGTCCTGCGCCGCTACGACCAGGTGGTCTGCCCCGAGATGAACATGGGGCAGCTGGCCCTGCTCCTGCGCGCCAAGTACCTCGTCGACGTCCAGAGCCACACGCAGGTGCGCGGGCTGCCCTTCCGGGCCGCCGAGCTCGCCGCGGTCATCCAGGACGTCATCGACTCCACCACCGGAGGCACCCAGTGACCACCATCGACCTCGGCATGCCGGCCGAAGGTCCCATCGCGGACGCCATCGCCCGTTCCCTCGAGAGCCAGGGCGAGAAGCAGACCGCGCTGAAGGCCAAGGACTTCAAGACCGACCAGGAGGTCCGCTGGTGCCCCGGGTGCGGTGACTACGTCATCCTCAACGCGGTCCAGAGCTTCCTGCCCACCCTCGGCATCGCGCGCGAGGACATGGTCATCGTCTCGGGCATCGGCTGCTCGTCGCGCTTCCCGTACTACATGAACACCTACGGGATGCACTCGATCCACGGCCGCGCCCCGGCGATCGCCACCGGCCTGGCCGCCTCGCGCCCGGACCTGTCGGTCTGGGTCGTGACCGGGGACGGCGACGCGCTGTCGATCGGCGGCAACCACCTGATCCACACGCTGCGCCGCAACGTGAACCTGAAGATCCTGCTGTTCAACAACCGGATCTACGGGCTCACCAAGGGCCAGTACTCGCCCACCAGCGAGGTCGGCAAGGTCACCAAGTCCACGCCGATGGGCTCCCTGGACCACCCGTTCAACCCGGTGTCCCTGGCCATCGGGGCCGACGCGACTTTCGTGGGCCGGGCGATGGACTCCGACCGCAAGGGCCTCACCGACGTGCTGCGGCAGGCCGCCGAGCACCAGGGCACGGCGCTGGTGGAGATCTACCAGAACTGCAACATCTTCAACGACGGCGCCTTCGACCTGCTCAAGGACCCGACCACCGGGACGCAGTGGTCGATCCCGCTGGAGCACGGCAAGCCGCTGGTGTTCGGTCCGGAGGGCGCGTCCTGCGTGGTCCGCGACGAGTTCGGCGGGCTGCGCATCGCCGAGACCAACCAGGTGGCCGCCGAGGACATCGTGGTGCACGACGCCACGCGCCAGGACCCGTCCTACGCCTTCGCGCTGTCGCGGCTGTCCAGCCAGGACCTGCGCTACACGCCGATGGGCGTCTTCCGGGCGGTGCAGAAGCCGACCTACGACCGGATGATGGCCGAGCAGATCGAGGAGGCCCGGACGCAGTCGCCGGCCGACCTCGACGCCATCCTGGCCGGCGGCGACACCTGGACCGTCAGCGCCTGACGGACGACGCGCACGAGGGGGGGGGGGGGGGGGGGGGGGGGGGGGGGGGGGGGGGGGGGGTGGTGGGGGGGGGGGGGGAGCGCGGGCGGTGGGGGGGGGGGTGGGGGGGGGGGGGGGGGGGGGGGGGGGCCCCGCCCCGCGGGCCGGCGGGGGCCGCCCCCCCCCCCCCCCCCCCCCCCACCCCTCCCAAGACCTCAGCTGGCCCCCACATCCGAGAGGCACTGACATGGCCGTCCTGACGGTGAACGACCTCTGCAAGACCTTCGGCGCGGGCACCGCCCGCAGCAACCGCGTCCTCGACCACATCAGCTTCGACGTCCGCGGCCAGACCTTCGTGTCGATCGTCGGCCCGTCCGGCTGCGGCAAGAGCACCCTGCTCAACATCATCTCCGGGGTCGAGACGCACACCTCCGGGGACATCTCGGTCACCAGCGACGAGGGGCGGCCGGCCCGCCTGGGCTACGTGTTCCAGGACCCGCGCCTGCTGCCCTGGCGCTCGGTGCGGAAGAACATGATGTACGTCCAGGACAAGGACGACGAGGTCACCGGCAAGCGGGTCGACAAGTACCTGGACATGGTCGGCCTGGGCAAGCACGGCGACTTCTACCCGGGCCAGCTCTCCGGCGGCATGCAGCAGCGGGTCGGCATCGCGCGGGCCTTCGCCGTGGAGCCGGACCTGCTGATCATGGACGAGCCGTTCAGCCACCTCGACGCGATCACCGCCCGCGGGCTGCGCGCCCAGCTGCAGGACATCTGGTCGCAGTCGAAGAAGACCGTCGTCTTCGTGACCCACGACGTCGTCGAGGCCGTGGAGCTCTCCGACCGGATCATCGTGCTGCAGCCCGGTGGCCGGATCTACGAGGACATCACCATCGACCTGCCGCGCCCGCGCCGTCAGTCCGACCCCGCGGTCGCCACCCTCCAGGCCGAGGTGCTCGCCCGGCTGGAGAAGATGAAGGCCATGACTCCCCAGGTCGCCGCGGCCGTCTGACGGCCCGCGCCTCGACGTCCCGCGGGCAGCGCGCCCCGCTGCCCGCGGGACGTTGGCCCCCGCGGGCCGGCAGCGGGGCGCGGCACCCTGGAACTCCACACCACCGTGCGGTGCGCCCGGACGGTGAGGCCGCGATGCCCGACGCCGTCCGGCCACCGTCACCCGCACGACCCGAGGGGGAAGACCATGTCCACCGCCTGCACCGGCACGGCCCGCCCGCACGGGGCCGACCGGTGACCGCCGGGTCCTCGGCGCTCGACCCGACCGACGATCCCGCCGGCCCGCCGTCCCCGCTGTCCCCTCCCGGGACCCGGGACCGCCACACGCCGGAGACCCCACCGACCAGCTGGACCGTGGCCCGGGCGGCCGGGGTGTCGCAGTCGACGGTCTCCCGGGCACTGCGGGGTGACCCCCGGGTGCGGGAGGAGACCCGGCGGCGGGTCGACCAGGCCGCCCGGCGGCTGGGCTACGTGCCCAACTCGCTGGCCAGCAGCCTGGTCTCCCGGTCCACCCGCACCGTCGCGGTCGTCGTCTCCGACCTGACCAACCCGTTCTTCCCGTCGCTGCTGACCCCGATCTACGACGAGCTGCAGCTGCTCGGCTACCGGGTGGTCCTGCTCACCGAGCGGACCGACAACCTGGCCGGCCAGGAGACCCTCCAGCGGCTGCTGGACCGCTCCATCGACGGGGTGCTGGTCACCACCGCGACGCTGGGCTCCCGCTTCGCCGTCGAGCTGCAGCGCCGGGGGCTGCCGACGGTCCTGCTCAACCGGTACATCGACGGCCTGGACGTCGACCGGGTGATCAGCGACAACCACGGCGGGGCGGTGGTCGGCGGCCGGCACCTGCTCGAGCTCGGGCACCGCAGGATCGCGGCCATCAGCGGCCCGTCGAACACCTCGACCAGCCGGGACCGGCGGGCGGGCCTCATCGACGCGCTGACCGGGGCGGGGCTGCGCCTGGACCCGGCCCTGGTGCACGAGGGCACCTACTCCCACCAGAGCGGCTACCAGCACACCCGCGAGCTGCTGCGGCTGCCGGAGCCGCCGACCGCCATCGTCTGCGGCAACGACGTGGTGGCCTTCGGCGCGATCGACGCGGCGCTGTCCCTCGGCGTCCGCGTCCCCGACGACGTCTCGATCCTGGGCTTCGACGACATCCCGATGGCGGCCTGGGAGGTCTTCCAGCTGACCACGCTCCGCCAGCCGATCGGCGACATGGCCCGCGCGGCGGCCCGGATGCTGGCCGAGCGCATCGAGCACACCGGCGAGCTCGGCCCCGGCCGCGAGCAGGTGTTCGCCACCAGCCTGGTCCGCCGGGCCACCGTCGACCGCCCGCGCAACGGCTGAGCGCCGAGGCGGCCCTCAGCGCGCCGCCGCGAGCGCGGCGAGCACCTCCTCCGGGCGGATCGGCTGCTGCCACACCCGCGCCCCCGCCCTGGACAGCGCGTCGTTGACCGCGCAGTGGAGCGCGGCCGGCGCCCCCGCGGTCCCCGCCTCGCCGACGCCCTTGGTGCCCAGCGTGGTGGTGGGGGCCGGCGTCTCGATGTGCTCGATCCGGATGTCGGGCAGGTCGACGGCGGTCGGCACGAGGTAGTCGAGCAGGGTGGAGGTCAGCGGCTGGCCGATCGGGTCGTACACCACCCGCTCCAGCAGCGCCCCGCCCAGCCCCTGGGCGACGCCGCCGCGGATCTGGCCGTCGACGACGTCGGGGTTGACCAGCACCCCGCAGTCCTCGACCACGGCGTAGTCGACGACGCGGACCAGGCCGGTGGCCCGCTCCACCTCGACGACGGCCACGTGCACGCCGTTGTTGAACGTGTACGGCGGTCCGGCGTAGGACCCCACGGCGCCCAGGCCCACCTCGACCTCCGAGGGCAGCCGGTGGGTGCCCCAGTACGCCGCGGCGGCCACCTCGCGCAGCGGCGTCCCGGCACCGGGGACCCCGCGGACCCCCACCACGCCGTCGGCGAGCTCCAGGTCGTCCGGGTCGGCCTCCAGCAGGTGCCCGGCCAGGACGAGCAGCCGTCGGCGCACCTCCACCGCCGCGGTGTGCGCCGCCCCGACCGAGACGACGGCCGACCGGCTGGCCCACACGCCGCTGCCGTGCGGCACCACGCGGGTGTCGCCGGAGACCACCCGGACGTCGTCCAGGCGGACGCCGAGCCCGTCGGCCACCACCTGCGCGGCCGTGGTGTGCAGCCCCTGCCCCTGGCCGGGGGTGCCCAGCAGCACGGTGACCGACCCGTCGGGCTGGACGGTGACCTCGACCTGGTCGTGGGCGGTGATCGGCGCGCCCTTGGCGCCGTAGAACATCGCCCCGGGGGCGGAGAGCTCGACGAACGCGGCGAGCCCCACGCCGAGCAGGCAGCCGCGCCGCTCGGCGTCCCGCCGCCGCTCCTCCAGCCCGTCCCCGAGCAGCGCGACGGCCCGCTCCAGGGACTCCAGGTGCGAGCCGGAGTCGTACACGTTGCCGGTCGGCGAGGTGTAGGGCAGGTCCTCAGGGCGCAGCAGGTTGCGCCGCCGGATCTCCGCGGCGGTCAGCCCCAGCTCCCGCGCCGCCTCGTCCACCAGCAGCTCCATGACCAGGATCGCCGGCGGGTGCCCGACCGCGCGGTAGACCGCGAGCGGGGTCTTGTTCGTGAACACCACGCGCAGCGAGGCGGCGCTGGCCGGCACCCGGTAGGGCCCGGGCATGATCGTCGCGACCTGGACGCCCTCGGTGACGCAGCCGCGCGGCAGCATCGAGTACGCCCCGGCGTCGGAGACCACCTCGGCGCGCAGCCCCAGGATCCGCCCGTCCGCGTCCACGGCGAGCGCGGCGGTGACCCGCTCGTCGCGCGCCTGGGTGTCGGACTGCAGCGCCTCGAACCGGTCCTGGGTCCACTTCAGCGGCCGGCCCAGGAGCACCGCGGCGGCGACGACCGCCATCTCGTCGGGGTAGACGAACGCCTTCATCCCGAACGCGCCGCCGACGTGCTCGGTCACGACACGGACGGAGTTCTCCGGCAGGTCCAGCAGCCGCGCGTAGAGGGTCTGCAGCATCTGCGGCGCCTGCGTGGACACCCGCACGGTCAACGTGCGCTCGTCGCGGTCGAAGGCGGCCAGCACCCCGCGGGGCTCGAGGGCGACGGCGGTGTGCCGGCCGGTCTGCACCGCGACCTCGACCACGGCGGCGGCCCGCGCGAAGGCCGCGTCGACGTCGCCGCTGCCGAACGGGGCGGCGAAGCAGAGGTTGGTGCCGAGGTCCTCGTGCACCAGCGGGCTACCCGGCTCCAGCGCCTCGACCGGGTCGAGCACCGCGGGCAGCTCCTCGTAGTCGACGACGACGAGCTCGGCGGCGTCCTCGGCCTCGGCGCGGCTGCCCGCGGCCACCAGCACGACCGGCTCCCCGACGTGCCGGACGACGCCGGCGGCCAGCGCCGTCTGCTCCCCGGCGACCATGCCCGGCCAGGACAGCAGTCCCCGCCAGGCCGGGCAGAGCGGGGCGAGGTCGGCCGCGGTGAGCACCGCGACCACCCCGGGCGCCGCCTCCGCCGCGGCGGTGTCGACCCGCACGATCCGCCCCGCGGCGATCGGCGACCGGACGAACGCGACCACCGCCTGCCGCGGCTCGTCGACGTCGTCGACGAACCGGCCCCGCCCGGCCAGCAGCCGCGGGTCCTCGCTGCGGAGCACCCGCTGCCCGACGTACCGCGGCGCGCTCACCGGCCGGCCTCCGGCAGCTCGGCCGCGGCGGCCAGGACGGCGTCGACGACGGTCTGGTAGCCGGTGCAGCGGCACAGGTTGCCGCCGAGCCGCTCGCGCAGCGCCGCGCGGTCCCAGTCGGTCCGCTCGCGCAGCGCCACCAGCGCGGTCATCAGCAGCCCCGGGGTGCAGAACCCGCACTGCACCGCCGAGCGCTCCCAGAAGGCGCGCTGCAGCGGGTGCATCCCCTCCCCGCCGAGGCCCTCCACGGTCTCCACCGCGCACCCGTCGGCCTGCACCGCGAACACCAGGCAGCTGCGCACCGCGACCCCGTCGAGGACGACGGTGCACGCCCCGCAGACGCCCTGCTCGCAGCCGACGTGGGTGCCGGTCAGCCCGAGCTCCCCGCGGAGGAAGTCGGCCAGCGTCGTCCGCGGCTCGGGCGACCCCGACTCGCGCCGGCCGTTCACCTCCAGCCGCACGCGCACCGGCTCCCCGGTCACGTCGCCTGCCCCGCGACGGTGGCCAGCGCCCGCCGGACCAGCGCCCGGCCGGCCTCCCGCCGGTAGCCGGCCGAGGCGTGCACCTCGTCGCCGACCACCTCCACGCCGTCGAACGCGGCCGCGGCGGCCGCGTCGACGACGGCGGGGGTCGGCTCCTCCCCCACGAGCACCTGCTCCGCGCCGACGGCCCGGACCGGCGTCCCGGCCACGCCGAACAGCGCCACCCGGGCCCGCGAGCAGCGGCCGGCGTCGTCGCGCTCGAGCCCGCAGACCACCCCGGCGAGGGCGAAGTCGCCGCGCCGGCGGGAGATCTCGTCCACGGTCCAGGCCGACCCCGGCGCCGGCAGCGGCAGCCGCGCGGCGACGACCATCTCGCCCTCTCCCAGGGCGGTGCCGAACGGCCCGGTGAGGAAGTCGGCGGCGGCCACCCGGCGCCGGCCGGCGGGCCCGTCGACCTCCACCTCGCCGTCGGTGGCCAGCAGCAGCGCGGGCAGCTCGGCCGCCGGGTCGGCGTGGGCCAGCGAGCCGCACAGCGTGCCGCGGGCCCGGATCTCCGGGTGCGCGACCAGCCCGAGGGTGCGGACCAGCAGCGGGTGGGCGGCGGCCACCTCCGGGTCCAGCTCGAGCTCCCGGTCGGTCACCGCGGCGCCGACGGTCAGGACGCCGTCCGCCCGCCGGGAGGTGCGCAGCTCCGGGCACCGGGTGATGTCCACCAGCAGGGCGGGGGTGGCCAGGCGCAGCGCCATGACCGGCACCAGGCTCTGCCCGCCGGCCAGGACCCGGGCGTCCTCCGCCGAGCCCAGCGCGGCCAGCGCGTCGGCCACGGTCTCCGCGCGCACGAGGTCGAAGGGCGCGGCCTTCACCGGCCGCTGCCGGCGGGCGGCGCGGACACCCCGTCCTCCGGCGCGGCGGGGTCGGAGAGCAGGCCCGACGCCGCCACCCCGGCGAGCGCGCAGACCTCGTCGACGTCGGAGACGTCGCCGCTGACCCCCACCGCACCGACGACCCGGCCGCCGGGCGTGCGCACCAGGACGCCGCCCGCGGCCGGCGCGAACCGGCCGTCGGCGACGGCGGCCAGCGCGGTGAAGAACACCGGCTGCCGCTCGGCGCGCACGCCCAGCTCGCGGGAGCTCAACCCCATCCCGAGGGCGCCGTAGGCCTTGGCCGTGGCGATCTGGGGGCGCAGGATCCCCGAGCCGTCCTCGCGCTTGAGGGTGACCAGGTGCCCTCCGGCGTCCAGCACGGCGACGGTCAGTGGTGCCGCGCTGATCGACCGCCCGTGCGCGAGCGTCGCCGAGGCCACCACCTCGGCCTGCTCCAGCGTGATCATCGGGGCTCCTCCCTCGATCGGTGGTTGCCGGCGCCCAGCACCTCGAGCAGCGCCGCCGCGTCGGCGGAGGCCAGGCCGAGCTCGACGGCGCGGTCGTAGAGCGGGCGGACGGCGGCGAGCACCGGGGTGTCCAGGCCGAGCCGGTCGGCGAACTCGGCGATGACGCCGACGTCCTTGACGAACATGGAGACCTTCGCCGTGGCCGGCTCGTAGGTCCGGTCGACCATCAGCCGGCCGCGCTTCTCGAAGATCACCGAGTTGCCCGCACCGTCCCGGATCGTGTCGTAGAGCAGCTGCGCGTCCAGCCCGGCGGCCTCGCCGAGCGCGAACGCCTCGGCCGTCGCGGCGTTGTGCACGGCCACCAGCAGATTGGCGACCAGCTTCATCGTCGAGCCGTTGCCGAACGGCCCCAGGTACCGCACCGAGCGGGCGACGGTCTCCAGGACCGGGCGGATCCGCTCGAAGGCCGCCTCGTCGCCGCTGCCCAGGACGACCACGTCCCGCTCGAGGGCCTGCGCGCCGGTGCCGCTCAGCGGGCAGTCCAGGAGCACGCCTCCGGCGTCGGCGAGCCGGGCGCGGCACGCCTCCTTGACCTCGTGGGGCAGCGTGGAGGTCTCCGCCACGACCAGCCCCGGGTGCCCGGCGTCCGCCAGCCCGGCGACCACCTCCCGCGCGGCGTCGGCCGTGGGCAGCGAGGTGAGGACCAGGTCCGCCGCCCCCGCCACCTCGCCGGCCGAGGCCGCGGCGGTGCCGCCGGCCGCGACCAGCTCGTGCACCCGGCCGGGGTCGACGTCGTACCCGACGACGGCACGGCCGCGGGCCAGCAGGTGGCCGGCCATCGCCGAGCCCATGATCCCGAGCCCGACCATGCCCACGGTCGTCATGCCGGCCTCCCGGGCGGACCGACCGGGGTCGCCTCACAGGTCCCGCAGCGCCGCCACGACCGCGTCGAGGTCCGGGAGGACGAGGGCGTCGTCGGTGACCCACCGGTACCGGACCACGCCGTCGCGGTCGATGACGAAGACCGACCGCTTGGCCAGGCCGGCGTGCCCCTTCCACACGTCGTAGCGCACCCCGTAGTCGGCGCACACGGTGCGGTCCCAGTCCGACAGCAGCGGGAAGTCCACGCCCAGGGACCGGGCGAAGGCCTGCTGCGAGAACGTGGCGGTGACGGCGACCGCGAGGACGTCGGCACCCAGCGCGCGGATCTCGTCGGCCCGTTGTCCCAACTGGGACAGCTCGGCCGTCTAGACGCTGCCGAAGTCGAAGACGTAGAAGTGCAGGACGACCGGGCCGTGCTGCAGCCGCTCGGCCAGGTCGACGTCGTCGTCGAAGGTGTGCCGGAGCCGGAACGCGGGCGCGCGGTCACCGACGTCGACGGCGGGCGGGAGTGCGGACACCGGGTCCTCCTCACGTCACTGCAGGGGGTGCAGCGGCTGCGGCTCGGTGACGGTCGCGGTGATCGCGCCGAGCAGCTCGGTCTCCAGCCGCACCTCGTCGCCGGGCCGCAGCCACGGGTACTGCTCCGAGCCGTGCACGGTGGACAGCTCGAGGATGCACCCGGTGCCCACCGTGCCGCTGCCGATGACGTCGCCGGTCCGCACCTCGGTGCCCCGGGAGGCGTAGGCGATCATCTGGCCGAAGCTCCAGTACAGGTCGGCGGCGTTGCCCTTGCTGTAGATCTGCCCGTTCACCGACGCCTGCATCTGCAGGTCGAACGACCGGTCCCGCCGGCGGGGCTCGAGCTCGTCGGGGGTGACCAGCCACGGCCCGAGGCTGGTCGCGGTGTCCTTGCCCTTGACCGGGCCCATGCTGTGCCGGACCTCCTGGGCCTGCAGGTCCCGGGCGCTCCAGTCGCAGAACAGCAGGTAGCCCGCGATGTGCCGCTCGGCCTCCTCGGGTGTGAGGTTGGCCCCCGTCCGGCCGATGACCGCGGCGAACTCCAGCTCGAAGTCGAAGTCCGTGCAGCCGGGCGGCAGCGGCACGTCGTCGCGCGGACCGCGGATCGCCGCCGGGTTCTGGAAGTAGAAGACCGGCCGCTGGTACCAGTCGGGGTCCATCTGCAGGCCGTTGGCCTCCCGGTAGGTCCGCACGTGGGTCTCGAAGGCGTAGAAGTCGCGGACCGACGGCGGCACCGGGATCGGCGCGCGCAGCCGGGCCTCGGCCTCGGGGACGACGTCGAGCGGGTCGGCCTGTGCCTGCTCGGCCGACCGCGCGAGCAGCTCGCCGTCGTCGCCGAGCAGGTCGAGCAGCCGGGTCGCCGTGCGCAACCCGTGCAGGGCGCCGTCGACGAGCACCGCGGGGTGCTCCTGGCCGTCGGACGGCGACACGTAGGTGGTCCAGCGCACGGGGGTCCTCCTCGAGAGGGGTCGGGGGTCAGACGAGTGCGGAGCCGGACCCCGCGAACAGGTCGCGGGGCGGCGGGGGGACGACGGCCGGCGGGTCCTCCAGGCCCTCCAGCAGGTGGCCCATCCGCCGCTGCTTGGTCCGCAGGTAGACGAGGTTCTCCGGGTTCGGCGCGGTCAGCAGCGGCTCGCGGGCCGCGATCTCCAGCCCGTAGCCGGTCAGGCCGCCGTACTTGGCCGGGTTGTTGGTCAGCAGGCGCAGCCGGCGGGCGCCGAGGTCGACGAGGATCTGCGCCCCGACGCCGTACTCGCGGCTGTCGACCGGGACGCCGAGGTCGAGGTTGGCGTCCACGGTGTCCCGCCCGGCGTCCTGCAGGTCGTAGGCGCGCAGCTTGTGCCCCAGGCCGATCCCCCGGCCCTCGTGCCCGCGCAGGTACACGACCGCCCCGCGGCCGGCCGCGGCGACCCGGGCCATCGCCGCCTCCAGCTGCGGGCCGCAGTCGCAGCGCAGGGACCGGAAGATGTCGCCGGTCAGGCACTCGCTGTGCACCCGCACGAGGAGCTCGTCGTCGCCGGCGACGTCGCCGAGGGTGAAGGCCGCGTGCTCGGTGCCGTCGAGGACCGACCGGTAGCTGACGCACCGGAACTCCCCCCACGGCGTGGGCACGCGGGCCTCCCCCGTCCGCTCCACCAGCACGTCGACCCGCCGGCGGTGGGCGATCAGGTCGGCGACGGTGATGATCGGCAGGCCGTGCGCGGCGGCGAAGCGGAACAGGTCGGGACGGCGGGCCATCGTGCCGTCGTCGTTGACCACCTCGCAGATCACCCCGGCCGGCTCCAGCCCGGCCAGCCGCGCCAGGTCGACCGCCGCCTCGGTGTGCCCGGCCCGCTCGAGCACGCCGCCCTCCCGGGCGCGCAGCGGGAAGACGTGGCCGGGCCGGTTGAAGGCGGCCGCGCCCACGGCCGGGTCGGCCAGCGCGCGGATGGTCGCCGCCCGGTCGGCCGCCGAGATGCCGGTCGTCGTCCCCGCCGCGAGGTCCACGGTGTGGGTGAACGCCGTCCGGTGCGACTCGGTGTTGCGGTCGCCCACCATGAGCGGCAAGTCCAGCCGGTCGCAGCGCTCCCCGGTCAGGGCCACGCACACCACCCCGGAGCCGTGGCGGACCATGAACGCCAGGTCCGGCGGGCGGACGTGCTCGGCAGCCATGACGAGGTCGCCCTCGTCCTCGCGGTCCTCGTCGTCGACCACCAGGACCATGCCGCCGTCGGCGATCTCCTGCACCGCCAGCTCGACCGGGTCGAACCGCGGCCCTCCGGTGCCCGGCTCCGCGTCGCCCACGTCAGGCCTCGTAGGGGGTCATCTCGTCGAGCGCGGGCTTGACGTGCTCCATGAACAGCTCCAGCTGCCGGACGACGCTCTCGGCCGGCTGCTGCGCCCAGTGGTAGATGAGCACGACGTACTCGGCCGGCAGCTGCCGCCACAGCTCGACGTACTGGTCCCGGACCTGCTCGGGGGTGCCCACGACCCACAGCCCGGAGTTGACGACGGAGTCCACCGGGTTGGCCGGGTCGAACTTCATCGGGGTGGTGCCGGCGTAGAGGTCGCGGAAGATGTCGACGTCGTACTCGGCGACCATGCGGCGGGCCTCGTCCTCGGTCTCGGCCATCTGCCCCCAGCGGACCAGCGCCTGGTTCTGCCCCAGCGCGTAGGTCCGCCCGGCGCCGGCCGCGGCCTCGACGTAGGCCGCGCCGAACTCGGCTGCCCGCTCGATCTTGGAGAAGTAGGTCGGGATGAACCCGCGCGGGCCGCAGTACTCGATCGTCTCCTTGCTGGCGTTGCTGGAGACGAACACCGGCGGGTAGGGCTTCTGCAGCGGGCTGGGCACGACGCTGACCCGCCGGATCCGGTTGTGCTCGTCCATCTCGCCGGGCGCGCCGAGCTCGCGGGTCGCCGTCATCGTCCAGTCGACGCCCTCGTCGTAGGGGTAGGGCACCTGCCAGCGGCCCTTGGCCTCGACGCTGTCCTGGGTCCAGGACTGGAGCACCAGCTCGACGTTCTCCTCGAAGATCTCCCGGTTGATCTGGTCGTCGGAGATCCGGGCGGCCTTGGTGGCGTCGTCCAGCTCGGCCATCTTCTCCTGGTTGCCCGACGGCGACAGCGTCGCGCGGGTGCCCAGGTGCTGGCCGAGGATGTTGGTCCAGCGGGCCTGGTAGCCGCGGGAGAAGCCACAGAAGGAGCGGCCGCCGGAGAGGTGGTCGATCACCGCGACGTCCTCGGCCACGCGGAACGGGTTCTGCGCGCTCATCGTGTAGCCGAGCTGGCCGACCCGGATGTTCCTGGTCATGGCCGCCCAGTAGGCGTCGAGCAGGCCCGGGTTGGGGCCGACCTCGTAGCCCTCGCTGTGGAAGTGGTGCTCGATGGAGGAGATGCCCCACAGGCCCAGCTCGTCGGCCGCCCGCACGATCGTCGGCATCTCCCGGATGAGCGCCTGGTACCGCTCGGCGTCGCGGCCGAGGGGCCGCTGCTCGATGCGCTCCTCGCGGGTCGCGGCCACCTGGGGGTAGAGCTGCAGGATCACTTTCACCATGGCCGCCGGCCTCCACTCGTCGTCGCAGACTGTGGGGTGGGTCACCCCCGTCGGCCAGCGACGCTACGGAGGACGGCGGGGCCTGACTGCTGAGGTCCCGACAGTGTCTGCCCGGCTCCCTTTGTGGCCGCGCACAAGCCGGGCAGGCCCGCGACCACTCGATACTCGACGCCCACGACGGCCCTCCCGGGTCGGCGCGGACGGGAGGAGACCTGCGTTGCCGATCGACGAGCTCGAGGGCCTGGCCGTGGCCTGGACGCCCCCGCCCGGGGCCTTCGCCGACTCCCCCGCGGGGCGGATGGCGGCCCGTCACGGCATCACCGACCCGCAGGAGTTCGTGGCCCGCGCCGCCGCCGACCCCGAGTGGTACTGGGCCGCGGGGATGGCCGACCTGGGCATCCCGTGGATGCGCCCGTACGAGGCCGTGCTCGACCTGTCGCGCGGCGCCCCGCACCCCCGCTTCTTCCCCGGCGGGCAGCTCAACTGGGCGGACTTCGCCGTCGACCGCTGGGTGCGCGAGGGGCGCGGCGAGGCCCGCGCCGTCTGGTGGGAGGGCGACGACGGGGCCACCCGCACCCTGACCTACACCGAGCTCAAGGCCGAGGTCGACGCGGCCGCGGGCGCGCTGCGCGCCGCCGGCGTCGGCACCGGGGACGTCGTGGCCCTGCTGCTGCCGATGCTGCCCGAGGCCATCGCCACCGTGCTGGCCGCCGCCAAGACCGGCGCGGTGGTCGTGCCGCTGTTCAGCGGCTACGGGCCGCTGGCGGTGCGCGCGCGGCTGGAGGACTCCGGCGCCTCGGTGCTGGTCACCTGCGACGCCGTCCCCCGCCGCGGGCGACCGGTGCCGCTCAAGCAGGTCGCCGACGACGCCGTGCAGGACCTGCCGGGGCTGCACACCGTCCTGGTCGTGCGCCGGCTCGGGGTCGACGTCCCGATGACGCCGGGGCGCGACCGGTGGTGGCACGAGGCCTGCGCCGCCGCCGAGCCGGTGGCCGACGCCGAGCCCATGGACGCCGACGCTCCGTGCCTGCTGCTCTACACCTCCGGCAGCACCGGCCGGCCCAAGGGCTGCGTGCACACCCACGCCGGCCTGCCGTTCAAGGTGGCCCTGGAGGCCCGGCACGCCATGGGCGTCGACGAGACCGCGGCGATGCTGTGGCTGACCGACATGGGCTGGGTCATGGGCTCGTTCGTCATCGCGGCGGCACTCGGCAACGGCGGCACCGCCGTCTTCTTCGAGGGCGTGCCGGACTGGCCCGAGCCCGACCGGCTCTGGGCGGTCGCCGAGCGCAGCGGCACCACCGTGCTGGGCATCTCCCCCACCGTCGTCCGCGCGCTCATGGCCCACGGCGACTCCTGGCCCGACCGGCACGAGCTGCCCGACCTGCGGGCGATCGGGTCCACCGGGGAACCGTGGAACGCCGGCCCCTGGCGCTGGTGCGCCGAGCACGTGGGCAAGGGCCGGGCGCCGATCGTCAACATCTCCGGCGGCACCGAGATCGGCGGGTCGCTGCTGTGCGGCTCGACGTTCCTGCCGGTCAAGCCCACGTCGTTCGCCGGCCCCACCCTCGGTGTGCGCGCCGACGTCGTCGACGAGCACGGCCGGTCGGTGCGCGGGGAGATCGGCGAGCTCGTCGTCCGCTCGGTGTGGCCGGGCATGACCCGGGGCTTCTGGCGCGACGACGAGCGCTACCTCGAGACGTACTGGCGGCGCTTCCCCGGCGTCTGGCACCACGGCGACCTCGCCTACGTCGACGCCGACGGCCACTGGTACCTGCTGGGCCGCTCCGACGACACGATCAAGGTCGCCGGCAAGCGGCTGGGCCCGGCGGAGGTGGAGTCGCTGCTGGTCGCCGACGAGCGGGTCGTCGAGGCCGCCGCCGTCGGGGTCCCGGACGACGTCAAGGGCGAGGCGCTGGTCTGCTTCGTCGTGCTGCACGACGGGGTGGACGCCGATGCCGCCGTCCCGGCGCTGCGCGAGGTGCTGACCGCGGCGCTGGGCCGGGCGATGGCCCCGCGCGCGGTGCACGTCGTCGAGGCGCTGCCCAAGACCCGCAACG
The DNA here is from genome assembly GCF_054050115.1 of Geodermatophilus sp. SYSU D00708. Taxonomy (NCBI): domain Bacteria; kingdom Bacillati; phylum Actinomycetota; class Actinomycetes; order Geodermatophilales; family Geodermatophilaceae; genus Geodermatophilus; species Geodermatophilus sp. SYSU D00708. Next base: position 145,904 of record NZ_JBJGYS010000005.1, read on the forward strand.
GCAAGGTCCTGCGCCGCGTCGCCCGCGCCTCCTACCTCGGCGTGCCGGCCGGCGACCTCTCCTCGATGGAGGACGTCCGGGTCCTCGACCGGTGGCCGCGCCCGGAGACCGCGCCGGTCGGGTGAGGGACGCGGTCGGGTGATCGGCGCGCAGAACGCGGAAGGGGGGTTGCGGTGTCCGTAGAGTGGCGTGACCTGCGACACAGTGCTGTGGAGGTGGGATCCGTCGTGGTGCACCCGCCGCTCGCCGAGGCCGACGTCCTCCTCGCCGGGGAGCCGACCGCCGCCGAGCTGAGCTCGTGGCTGGACGCGATCGCCGAGATCACCCGCGCGGCCAACCGGGCCGCGCCCCTGGACGAGCTGCTCGACCTCATCGCCGGCACGACCGCCCGGCTGACCGGCTACGACTTCTGCGCGGTCTTCGTCGCCGACCCCGAGCGGGAGGCGCTGATCATCCAGGGCAGCTACGGGCTGTCCCAGGAGTACATCGACGCCATCAACGCCCGGACGCCGATCCTGCTGCGCGCCTGCGACACCGGCGAGGGGCCCTCCAGCCGGGCGTTCCGCGCGCAGCGGCCGGTCACGGTGCTCGACATCTCGGCGGACGCGCCGTCCCGCTCGTGGGAGACCGTCGCGGCGCAGCAGGGGTACTCGTCGCTGCTGGCGGTGCCGCTGGTCGTGGGGCAGGTGCCGTTCGGGCTGGTCACCTGCTACACGGTGGACGCACACGACTTCTCCGCCCGCGAGATCATCCTCATGGAGAGCATGGCCAACCAGGCGGGCCTGGCCATCGAGACCACCCGCCGGCTGGCCGAGGCGCGGGAGCGGGCCGACCGGCTCGCCGCCGAGGCCGCGGGCCAGCGCACCGAGCTCGACGCGCAGCGCCAGGCCGACGACGACCACGGGGAGCTGCTGCGGGTCGTGCTGCGCGGCGGCGGGCTCTCGGCCATCGCCGAGTCGGTCGCGGCGATGCTGCGGTGCGGGGTCGCGATCGACGACGCCGGCGGCCGGCTGCTGGCCTCGGCGGGCGGGGGCGGGCGGCCCGGCGCCGGGCAGCGCCAGGTCGCCGCGGCCTGGTCGCGGGCGCGGGCCCGGCTCGGCGAGGAGGTGGACGTCGACGCGGTGACGGTGCCCCGTGAGGAGGGACTGCCGGCCGGGTCCGAGGGGCTGGTGGTCCCCGTCGTCCTCGACGAGGAGACGGTGGGGCACCTGTGGGCGCTGCACCCGCAGCAGCCGCTGGGCGCGGCGCAGCGGCGGGCGCTCGCCCGCGCCGCCGCGGTCGTCGCGCTGGCGCTGCTCAAGGAGCGCACCGCCCAGGAGGTGGAGTGGCGGCTGTCCCGCGACTTCCTCGACGACCTGCTCGACCCGGGCACCCAGGCCCCGGAGGCGCTGCACGCCCGCGCCCGCCAGCTCGGCGCCGACCTGTCCCGGCCGCACACGGTGCTGGTGATCCGGCGCGACCCCACCCCGGACACGACCGGGCCGGGCACGGAGGACCGCGCGGCCTACGCCCAGCGGGCGCTGCTCTCCCTGGTGCAACGGACCGGCGCCGCCTGGCGGGGGGCCACGCTCACCGCGACCCGCAGCGACCACGTCGTGGTGCTGTGGCACGACGGGGAGGCCAACCGCTCGGCCCAGGACTTCGCCGAGCACCTCCGCCGGGAGATCCAGGCCTACGCCAGCGGCTGGACGGCGACGATCAGCGTGGGACCGAGCTGCACCGACGTCCACGAGTACGGCGACGCCTACCGGCTGACCTGCGGGGTGCTCGACCTGGTGCAGCACGCCGACCGCGGCGACCGCGTGGTCTCCCTCGACACGATCGGCGCCTACCGGCTGCTGCTGCAGGTGAAGCGGCCGCGCGAGCTGCAGTCCTTCGCCGACTCGATGCTCGGCACCGTCCGGGAGTACGACCGGCAGCACCAGACCAGCCTGCGGGCGACCCTGGACTCCTACATGTCGCACCGGTGCAACGTCTCGGTCACGGCCAAGGCGCTGCACGTGCACCCCAACACGGTGGCCTACCGGCTGCGTCGGGTGGAGGAGCTGCTCGACTGTGACCTCGGTGACCCGCAGGCGCTGCTGCACCTGCAGCTGGCGCTCATGGTCGAGGCCGTGCTCGGCGACCCGGCCTGACCGGTCCGCTCAGCGGGGCGCGAGCCGGTCGATGGCCCGGCGCACGCCCGCGACGTAGCCGTCCGCCTCCTGCACCGGGTGCGGGACGACCGCGACGGTGGCCGCGTCGGTGTCGTGCCAGGCGGCGAGCTGCTCCCGGCACCGCTCCGGCGGCCCGACCAGGCAGTACTCGTCGACCAGCCGGTCGGAGATGGCCGCGCGCAGGCCGGCCTGGTCGTCGGCGGCGAAGGCGGCGGCGATCGCCGCGGCCTCGGCCTCGTAGCCGGCGCGGGCCAGGGCGCTGTTGTAGCTGGGCAGCCCGACCCAGTAGCCGAGCGAGGCCCGGGCGGCGTCCCGCGCCGCGGCGAGGTCGTCGGTGACGAAGGCGTGCACGGTGGCCTCGACCGGCGGCGCGGGCCGGCCGGTGCGCTCCCCCGCACGGGCGGTCGCCGCGGCCAGCACCGCCAGGCCCGAGCGCGGGACCAGCCACGCCATCACCCCGTCGGAGACCGTCGCCCCGGCCTCGGCCATCTTCGGGCCGACCGCGGCGGTGTAAACCGGCACGGGGTGCTCGGGGAGCCGGAAGTCCAGCAGCTCCCCCTGGTAGACCTGCGGCGGCAGATCGGGGTAGCGCTCCCGGCCGCGGCCCTCCAGCACCGCCTTGACGTCGCGCACGTAGGCCGGCAGGTCCTCGCTCGGCCGGCCCACCTCGACGCCGAGGGCGGCCAGCCGGACCTTGTGGCCCAGCCCGAGGCCCAGCACGAACCGGCCGCCGGAGAGGTCCGACGCGGTCACGGCCATCTGCGCGGCGATGACCGGGTGGCGCAGGTAGCTGATCGCCACGCAGCTGCCGACCCGGATGCGGCTGGTGCCCAGCAGCATCGCCAGGTCGATGGCGAGGGTGTCGGTCAGCGACTCGGTCGTGTAGAAGGCGGCGTAGCCGGCGTCCTCGGCGGCGCGGGCCAGCTCGACGAACTCGCAGGTGCGGGCGGGGACGAAGGTGGGCAGCGCGACGCCGGTCTGAGCCATGCGGGCAGGGGTCCTCCCTCGAGTGGTGCACGACAGGTTCCGGCTGCAGGCGTCGGGGCCGCAGGGGTCACAGCTGCAGGTACTGCTCCATCCAGCCGGGGTCGCGGCGCAGCTCGGCGGCGACGCCCGAGTGCACGATCACCCCGGAGTCGATGACGTAGACCCGGTCGGCGAGCTCGAGGGCCATCTGGGCGTTCTGCTCGACGAGCAGCACCCCGTGCCCCTCGTCGGCGATCCGGCGCAGGGTGGTGCCCATGTCGGCGGCGATGTTGGGCGCCAGGCCCTGGGTCACCTCGTCGACCAGCAGCAGGTTGCGGCCGCAGATGAGCGCGCGGCCGACGGCGACCATCTGCTGCTGGCCGCCCGACAGGCGGGAGGCGTCGCGGTCCAGGTGCGCCTCGAGCTGCGGGAAGACCTGCAGCGCGCGGTCGATGGCGGCCTGCTGCTCCGGCTTGGGCACGCGGGAGCCCAGCGCGGCCAGGCGGAAGTTCTCCCGCACGGTGAGCCCCGGGAACATCCGGCGGTCCTCGGGCACGTAGCCGACCCCGTTCTGGGCGACGCTCTCGGCCGGCAGCCCGACGACGTCCCGCCCGGCGCAGCGGATCCGCCCGCCGCGGACGGTGACCAGCCCCATGATCGACTTCACCGTGGTGGTCTTGCCGGCCCCGTTGCGGCCCAGCAGCGCGACCAGCTCCCCCGGCTGCACGGTGAGCGAGACCCCCTGCAGCACGTGCGCCAGCCCGTAGTAGGCCTGGATGTCGGCGACCTCGAGCAGCGTGGGCGGGGCGGCGTCGGCCCGCTCGGCGCGGCCGGCGCCCTGGGCGGTGCTCACCGGCTGCCCGTCAGGTAGACGGCCTGGACCTCGGGGTGGGTCCGCACCTCGTCCGGCGTCCCCTCGAACAGCTTCCGGCCCTGGTGCAGGACGGTGATCCGGTCGGCGATGGAGAGGATCACGTCCATCTTGTGCTCGATCATCAGGATGGTCACGTCGCGGTTCAGCTCCTGCACGAGCTCGACGGTCGCGGCCGTCTCGGGTGGGCTCATCCCCGCCGTCGGCTCGTCGAGGAGCAGCAGGCGGGGCCGGGTGGCCAGCGCGATCGCGAGGTCGAGCCGGCGCTGGTCGCCGTGGGAGAGGTTGCTGGCGATGACGTCCCGGTCGGCGGCCAGGCCGATCCGCTCGAGCACCTCCTCGGTGCGCCGGAGGACCGGCTTGATCCCGTCGGCCGGGCGCCAGAACACGTACGAGTGGGACGCCGCCTGGGCCGCGATGCGCACGTTCTCGAAGACGGTGAGCAGCGGGAAGACCGTGGTGATCTGGTAGGACTTCGCCAGCCCCTTCCGGGCCACCTTCGAGTACGGCATGCCGGTGATGTCCTCGCCGGCGAACCGCACCCGCCCGGCGCTGGGCCGGGTGTGCCCGGTGATCAGGTTGAACAGCGTCGTCTTGCCCGACCCGTTGGGGCCGATGATCGCGTGCAGGCTGCCCTCGGGGACCTCCAGCGACACGTCGTCGACCGCGTGGATGCCGCCGAAGGAGCGGTCCAGCCCCTCGGCCTGCAGCACCAGGTCGCGCCCCGGACCGCTCACGACGCCCTCCGTCCCCGCCGGAACAGTCCCGGCAGCGTCTGGGTGAGCAGGCCCCACAGCCCCTGCGGGAAGGCCAGCACGCACAGCACGAAGATCGCGCCGACGATGAGCTGCCAGGACGCGAAGGTGCGGCTCAGGCTGCTCTCCAGGAGCAGGTAGACGACCGCGCCGAGGAACGGCCCGAACAGCGACGACCGCCCGCCGAGGATCACCATGATCAGCACGACGCCGGACAGCAGCCAGTACGGCTGCAGGCCGACGAAGTTGTTGAGCATCGCGAACAGGCCGCCGGCCAGCCCCGCGACCGTGCCGGCGACGACGAAGGTGACCAGCTGGACCAGCCGGGTGTTGTAGCCGCACCCGCGGGCGCGCTCCTCGTTCTCCCGGATCGCCTGCAGGACCCGGCCCATCGGCGACTCGGTGTAGAGGATGAGCGCGGCGAAGACGACCAGCACGACCACCGCGGTGAACACGAAGAAGGTCAGCGGGTCGCGCAGCGCGTTGAGCTCGATCGACGCCCCCGGCAGCCACAGCGTCGAGACCGGGATCCCGGACAGGCCGTCGTCCCCGCGGGTGACGCTGTCCCACTGCAGCGCGATGAAGAAGCCGAGCTGGGCGAAGGCCAGCGTGAGCATCGAGAAGTACACCTCGGTGCGGCGCAGGCACACCGCCCCGACCAGCAGCGAGAGCACCGCCATGCTCAGAGCCGAGACCAGGAGCGCCAGCCAGGCGCTGGTGCTGACGTGCAGCAGCACCAGCCCCGCTGCGTAGCCGCCCCAGGCGAACGGCAGCGCGTGGCCGAAGGACACCAGGCCGCCGTACCCGACCAGCAGGTTCAGCCCCGAGGCCCACAGCCCGTAGACCAGCATGCCGATCGCCAGGCTCGGGTTGGGCACGGTGAACATGACGACCACCGCGAGGACCACGAGCAGCACCAGCTGCCCCCAGGTCCAGCGCGCCGGCCCGGCACCGCGGGCCCGCGCGACGGTGACCGCCGCCGCCCCGGCGTCGGGGGTGCCGTCCGACGCGGACGAGGTCCTCAGGTCGGTCATGTCGCCCCCAGCAGGCCGCGCGGCCGGAACGTCATCACCAGGATCATCAGCACGAACGGCACGATCCCGGCGTAGATGCTCGCGTACAGCGTGGTCAGGGAGACCACGACGCCGATCAGCAGCCCCGCGGCGACGGCGCCCCAGAAGCTGCCCATGCCGCCGACGACCACGACCACGAACGCGAGGATGAGGATGTCGGCACCCATCTCCGGGTAGACGCCGGTGATCGGCCCGGTGAGGACCCCGGCGATGCCGGCGACCGCCACGCCGAGGGCGAACACCAGGGTGCGGTAGCGGTCGAAGCGCACCCCCAGCGCCCGGATCATCACGTGGTCGCGGATGCCGGCGCGGACGACCAGCCCGACGTTGGTCCGCTGTAGGAACAGCCACAGCCCGGCCACGACGAGGCCGACGACGATGACGACGAACAGCAGGTAGGCCGGGATGGGGCGGCCGAAGCCCAGGGGGACCTGGAAGTCCAGCAGGCCCGGCGAGGGGACGCGGCGGCCACCGGAGCCGGCGACCAGCCGCACGCCCTCGATGAGGATGTAGGTCAGGCCGAAGGTGAGCAGCAGGGCGTCGACCTGGTCGCGCCCGTACATGGGCTTGATGACCGTCCGCTCCAGCAGCGCGCCGAGCGCGGCCATCACGACGGGCACCAGCAGCAGCGCCGGCCAGATGCTGCCCGTCGCCGCGGCCAGGTATGAGGTGACGTAGGCGCCCACCATGTACAGGGCGCCGTGGGCGAAGTTGATGAACTCGAGCAGGCCGAAGATCAGGTTCAGGCCGAGCGCGAGCAGCACGAGCAGGGCACCGCTGACGAGCCCCAGCACGAGCTGGGAGAGCAACTGGTCCATGCGCCTCCTTCCCTGGTGGGGTGCCGTCCGGACCGGGCCGGCCCGCGGACCCCCGTGACCCCGCGGGCGGGCCGGTCAGCCCACGCGCTGGAACTCGCTCTTCACCTCGTCGCAGGTGGGCGCGTACTCCTCGGTCCCGGGCGCGGTCGCCACGACCTCGCGGTAGCCGAACTGGGCGTCCCCGCCGCGGCTCTCCGCCTCGTCGGCCGCCAGGCCCTCGAGGATGTAGATCGGGATCAGCGCCTGGTGGTCGCAGGCGCGGATGGTCATGTCGCCCTGTCCGAGGGTGACCTCCAGGCCCTCCATCCCCTCGCGGAAGGCCTCGGGGGTGTCGTTGCCCGCCTCCACCTGCTGGGCGATGAGGTTCACCGCGTTGTAGGTGTAGACGCCGTAGCCGCCCGGCACCGACCCGTTCGCCTCCCGGTAGGCCTCGACGTACTGCTGCACGCCGTCGTCGTCGACGTTCCAGTAGAAGGCGGCCATCGCCCAGGTGTTGTCGATCAGGTCGAAGCCGAGCTCCTGGTCGAAGCTGAGGTCCTCGAGGGTGAAGAAGGTCTTGAACCGGTCGGTCAGGCCGAACTGCGAGGCCTGGCGCAGGAAGCTCACCTGGTCGCGGCCGACGCCGCCGAAGACCAGGACCTGCGCGCCGGACCCCTCGATCGTCGGGACGTAGGGGTTGAAGTCGGTGGTGCCCAGCGGAAAGTACGCGGTGCCGGCCACCGAGCAGCCGGACTGCTCGGCGATCGCGTTCTTGTAGCCGGCCTCCTGCTCGTAGCCGAACGCGTAGTCCGGCAGCAGCAGGAAGACGCTCTGCCCGAGCTCGCTGCAGATGAACGGCGCCGCGGCGTTCGTCGTCTGCGACGGGACCGGCGCGAGGTGGTAGGTGATCGCCGGGTCGAAGTTCGGCGGCCGGTTGAGCTGCTCGGTCTGGCACGCGCCGAGGTACGGGACGCCGGCCTGCGCGGCGATCTGGTTCATCGCCAGCGTCGTGGCCGCCGAGACGCAGCCGGTGAGGAAGTCGACCTGCTCCTCCTGGACCAGCGCCTGGGCCTCGCGCAGGGCGACGTCCGGCTTGAGCTGGTCGTCGCGGACGACGAGCTCGATCGGCCGGTCGCCGATCTTCCCGCCGAGCTGCTCCACCGCCAGCTCCGCGCCGTTGCGCTGCTCCTCGCCCAGCTGGACGTAGGCGCCGGTCAGCCCGGTGATGACGCCGATCTTGACCGGCTCGGTGGAGCCTCCCCCACCTCCGCCCCCGCCGCCGTCGCCTCCGGCCACCGTCCCACCGCAGGCGGCGAGCAGGAGTGCCACCCCCGCCACCATCCCGGCCTTAGCCCGCATGACACCCACCTCTCGCCGTCGACAGGTGGGCGAACCCTACGAGCGCAGTGGTGATCTACGTCTCATGTGCGTGCACATGATCGAGCGGACCCGGCTTGTGGAACGGCACAACCACAGGCGTGGTCGCGTGCTGTTGCATGCGGCGTGGGTGCGGCCGGGTCGCCGTCCCCGCCTCCCGAACGCCTCAGACGAAGGCGAGGACCGCATGCAGATCGGTCTGTTCCACTCCATCCAGTGGCCCGAGGGCAGCGACCAGCGCGACCGGTACGAGCAGGCCCTCACGCAGGCCTGCCACGCCGATGCGGTCGGCTTCGACTCCGTCTGGCTGACCGAGCACCACTTCAGCCGGCACGGCATCGTGTCCGACAGCCTCACCGTCCTCGGGCACCTGGCCGCCCGCACCAGCTCGGTGCGGCTGGGCACCGCGGTGTCGGTCCTCCCGCTGCACCACCCGCTGCGCTTCGCCGAGTCCGCCGCGACGGTCGACCAGCTCTGCGGCGGCCGGCTCGACCTGGGCATCGGCCGCGGCTACCAGCCCGGCGAGTTCCGCGGGTACGGGGTGGACATCGGCGAGAAGCACGACCGCTTCGCCGAGGCCCTCGACGTGCTGCAGCGGGTGTGGTCGGCCGACGGCCCGGTCTCCTACTCGGGGCGGTTCTGGTCGTTCGAGGACGCCTCCCCCCAGCCGCGGCCGGTGCAGCGTCCGCACCCGCCGCTGTGGGTGGCCACCGACAGCCCCGACGGGCTGGCCCAGTGCGCGGCCAACGACTGGGGGGTGCTGCTGCCGCAGGGCACCTCGCTCACCGTCACCGCCGGTCAGGTGAAGCGCTACGCCGAGGCGCTCGAGGGCGTCGGCGCGCGGCTGGAGGACGGCCGGGTGTACCTGGCCCGGGCCGCGCACGTGGCGCCGACCGACGAGCGGGCGTGGGACGAGGCGGAGGGTCCCTACAAGGACTTCCTCGGCTACGCCGACAAGCTGCGGCGGGCGCAGGCGGGCAGCGACCCGGGCGGGCGCAGCCCGTTCGACCTGGACGCCGACCTGCGCGACAGCGCCCTGTTCGGCAGCCCGGAGACGGTCCTGTCGCGGCTGCGCGAGATCCGCGAGCTCGGCGTCGAGCGGGTGATGCTCTTCCTGCACATGGGCGGCCTGCCGCACGAGCGGATCATGTCCTCGCTCGACCTGCTGGCGACCGAGGTCCTCCCCGTGGTCCGGGAGTGGTGACCGTGGCTCCGCAGGTGGCCGGCGGGACGCCGGTGGTCGACGCGCAGGTGCACGTGTGGCTGCCCGAGGCGCCCGACCGGCCGTGGCCGCCCGGGGGTGCGGAGCGAGCCCAGGCCATGCACCGGGCCGAGCCGATCAGCGGCCCGACGCTGCTGCGCGAGATGCGCGAGGCCGGCGTCGACCGCGCCGTCCTCGTGCCGCCGTTCTTCGAGGGGTACCGCAACGACTACGCGGTGGCCTGCGCGACCGAGGCGCCCGACGCCTTCCGCGTGATGGCCCGGGTGGACCTGCGCACCGGCGATCCCGGCCCGGTGCGGGAACTGCTGCGCGACCCGGTCGTGGCCGGCGTCCGGCTGGTCTTCCTGCCCGCCGACGCCGGCCGGGTGGACGACGCGGGCGCGGAGTGGCTGTGGGCGTTCGCCGAGGCCGAGGACGTGCCGGTGGCGCTCCTGGCCTCCGGTCAGCTCGGTGCGCTCGCGGACCTGGCGAAGCGCCGGCCGGGGCTGCGGCTGGCCGTGGACCACCTCGGGTTGACCGGGCAGGCCACCGACGCCGCCGCCGGACCGGAGATCGAGGAGCTCGCCGGGCTGGCGGCGCTGCCGAACGTGTCGGTGAAGGTGACCGCCGTCCCCTGCTACAGCACCGAGGACCACCCCTGGCCGGCGATGCACCCGCACCTGCGTCGCCTGTTCGACGCCTACGGCCCCGACCGGCTGTTCTGGGGCTCGGACCTCTCCCGGCTGCGGGGCTCCTACGCCGACCTGGTCCGGCTGTTCCGCGAGGACCTGGACTTCCTCTCCGGCCCGGACGTCGACGCCGTCATGGGCGGCAGCGTGCTGCGCTGGCTGGGCTGGCCGGCCTGACCGCCGTCCTGCTCGGCCTGCTCACCGCCCTGCTGTTCGGGTCGGCGGCCTACCTGGGGCCGGTCCTCGGCCGGCGGCACGACCCGGGCGCGGTGCTCGCCGCGGGTCAGGTCGCGGGCGTGGCCGGCGCCGGCCTGGTCGTCGCCCTGCTGCGCGCGCCCGCGCCGCCCGCCGGCGCGCTGGTGTTCGGCCTGCTGGCCGGGGTCGCCAACGGGCTGGCGCTGCTGGCGATGTTCGAGTGCGCCCAGCACCTGCGGCTGTCGGTGATGGCCCCGATCGGCGCCTCCGGCGGCGCGGTCCCGGTCGTGGTCGCGCTGGCCCTCGGCGAGCGCCCCGGACTGGCGCAGCTGGCCGGCATCCCCCTCGCCCTGCTCGGCGTGGTGCTGGTCGCGGCGGGGCAGGCCGGCGGCTCCGGGGAGGACCCGCCCGGTGGGCGGCGCCGGCTCGGGCTGGGGCTGGCCGCCCTCTGGGCGCTGCTCTACGGCGTGTTCCTCAGCCTGTTCGCCGAGGCGGTGGCCCTCGGCGGCACCGACCTGGCCGGCGGGATGTGGGCGGTGCTCACCAGCCGGGCGATGCTGCTGGTCACCGTCGTCCTGGTGCCGCTGGCCCGCCGGTCGCCGCTGCGGCTGGCGCCGTCGGCGCTGCCGCTGGTCACCCTCAACGGGCTGCTCATCCTGGGCGGGGTCACCGCGTTCGCGGCGGCCACCTCCGCGGGCCTGGTGAGCGTCGTGTCGGTGCTGGCGACGCTGTCCCCGCTGGTCACCGTGGCGCTGGCCGTCGTCCTGCTGCGGGAGCGGCTGGGCGCCGGCCAGCAGGCGGGCCTGGCGACGGCGACCGCCGGCGTGGTCCTGCTGGCCGCCGGCTGAGGCGCCGCGCCCCGGCCGGTCGCGGTCAGCTCGCCAGGATGGCGGCGGTGATCCGCTCCGGGGTCAGCGGCAGCCCCCGGACGCGGACGCCGACGGCGTCGGCGAGCGCGTTGGCCAGGGCCGCGGTCACCGGTCCCCCGGTCACCTCCCCGGCGCCGAGCGGCGGTTCCCCCGGCCGGTCCAGCAGCGTCACGGACACCCGGGGCACGTCCGGGAAGCGCAGGACCGGGTAGCCGTCCCAGTCCCGGCTGGTGACCGTCCGCTCGTCGAAGGACACCTGCTCGCGCAGCGCCCAGCTGGTGGCCTGGATCGCGCCGCCCTCCAGCTGGTTGACCAGCCCGTCGGGGTTGACCACCTGCCCGGCGTCCACGGCGACCCACAGGTCGGTCACCCGGAGCTCGCTGACCGCCTCGACCCGCGCGACCACCGCGCAGTAGCCGCAGACGCCCTTGTAGCGGGAGTAGCCCACCCCCCAGCCGACCGACTCGGCCGGCTGCCGGCCGGCCCACCCGGACCGCTCGGCGACCGCCCGGAGGACGGCGCGGGCACGGTCGTCGGCCAGCTGCCGCACCCGGTACTCCAGGGGGTCGACCCCGGCCCGGACCGCCAGCTCGTCCACCGCCGACTCGATGGCGAAGACGTTCACGGTGGCGCCCAGCCCCCGCAGCGCCGAGGTCCGCAGCGGCATCTCCAGCACCCGGTGCGCGCGGACGGCGAGGTCGGCGACGCGGTACTCGGGGACGGCGTCGCGGGCGTTGCCCCCGCCGGTGGCCAGCGACGGGTCCGCGGCCGGGTCGGCGGGCGCACCGGCGGCGTGGCGGGCGCCGAGCAGCCCCGGACGGCCGTCGAAGCCCGGCCGGCTGAGGTGCCCGGTGCCCCAGGCGTCGGAGGTCCAGGTCACCAGGTCCCCGCCCTCGTCCACACCGGCCTCGACCACCACCGCCATCGCCGGCCCGTAGGGCTCCCACGCGAACTCGTCCTCGCGCGACCACACGACCTGGACCGGCCGGCCCGGCACGGCCCGGGCGAGCAGGGCCGCGTCGCAGGCGACGTCGTCGGCGCTGTTGTGCCCGTAGCAGCCGGAGCCCTCGACGTGCCGGACGACGACGCGGCCCGGGTCGAGGCCGAGCGCGGCGGCGAGCGCCTGCCGCAGGGGGTGGATGCCCTGGCTGGCGCACCAGACCTCGAGCCGGTCGGCATCCCAGCGCGCGACGGCGCAGCCGGGGCCGATCGAGGCGTGCGCGACGTAGGGGCGGGTGTAGGTGGCGCGCAACGCCGCGACGACCCGGTCGCCGGCCGTGGGGTCGTGCCGCCGCGCCACCTCGGTGCACTCGGCCTCCTGGCCCACCAGCTCGTCCGGCAGCCACCCGACCCGGCCGTCCGGTTCCTCCCAGCGGGCGGCGGCACGGAGCCGCTCGGCAGCGCGCACCGCCTCCTCCTCACGGGTCGCGACGACGCCGAGGAAGTCGCCCTCCCGCACGACGGCGACGACCGCGGGCAGCTCGCGGGCCGGCCGCTCGTCGCAGGACACGAGGCGCGCCGAGGGTGCCGGCGGGCGCACGACCCGGCCGGACAGCTGGCCGGGCAGGGCCAGGTCGTGGACGAACGCCGGTGCGCCGGTGAGCTTCGGGGGCAGGTCGACCCGCGGCAGGCTGCGGCCGACCACCCGGTACCGGGCGGGGTCCTTGGGCGGCGCCGTGCCGGACACCGGGACGTCGAGGGCGGCCCGGTCCACGAGGTCGGCGTAGGTCCCGCAGGGGCGCCCCGTCTCGTCGCGCACCTCCCCGTCGACGACGGTCAGCCGCTCGGCCGGGACGCCGGTGCGGGCGGAGGCCGCGTCCAGCGCGCAGGCCCGGACCTCGGCGCAGACGGTCCGGACCGCGGTCCCCGAGTCCATCACCGACCGGCTCCCGGCGGTCAGCCCCTCGTCCGGGCTCCCGTCGGTGCCCGCCGGGACCAGCGTGATCCGCTCCACGCCGACGTCGAGCTCCTCCGCGGCGATCTGCCTCAGCGCGGTGAGGACCCCCTGGCCCAGCTCCACCTTGCCGACCCGCAGCAGGACCCCGCCGTCGGCCCGGAACCCCAGCCACGAGGACGGCAGAGGGTTCGCGCGCAGGCTGGGCCCCGGCGGGGCGGGGACCCCGGTCACCGGGGACGGGGTGCGCCTGCCGGGGTCGCTCACGGCACGCCTGCCCGGCCCGGGAGAGGGCCGAACGCCGGCGGCGGGATGCGGCGGCGGGAGGCGGCCTCGTAGGCCGAGGCGACCTGCAGGACGACGTCCTCCCGGCCGGGCTCGGCCCGGAAGACGAGCGAGAACGGCAGCCCCGGCTCGGGCAGGGTGGTCGCCCGGTCGGACTCCGTCGGCACGTACTCGGTGCGGTCGGCGCTGAGCGTGAGGACCGGGTCGTGGACGGTCCGGACGTAGCCCGCCGGGACCAGGACCTCGGTCAGCCCGGCGTTGGGGCCGGAGAAGGACTCCGGGCGGAGGTTCTGCGGGGTGCCCGGCTCGATGGCGGAGCCGATCTTCCCCGGGGGCAGCGGGGTGTGCAGCCGGACGAGGACGTCGAGGTGGTTCTCGAGCAGGACCATCATGTCCACCCGGCGCAGCAGCTCGCGGAGCATGACCCGCTCGGGGATGCCCTGGCGCTGGTCGAGCGGGTTGCGCACGTCGGTCACCTCCGCCCAGTTGCGCCACCAGGCCCGCTGGTCGTCGCCCCAGAACTTCGAGCGGGCGTTGAGCGTGGCGAAGTCGACGAGGGTCTCGGTGTGGCCCCGCGCACGCCAGTCGGCCGCGCGGCGGGTCAGGTACTGGGGGATGTGGAAGCGGAAGGCCATCGCCAGCTCCTGGTCCTGGACCGTGGCGAGGTCCAGGTTCGCCGGCGCGGGGATGCGCTCGTCGGCCAGCTCGACCAGGTAGTCGACCGGCTGCATGCTGCCGGTCCCGAACACCCGGCCGGGCATGAACTCCGTCGGGACGACAGCGGCCGCGACGTCCGGGAACAGCGGCGTCCCGTCCGCCCGCAGGCGGAACAGCAGGTCCGGCAGGAAGACCGGCACCAGGCGGGCCAGCGCCCGCCGGAAGTCGGTGACCATGGGCTCGGCGTCGGGGTCGGCCGACCAGAGCGGGTCGGCGGACTCGACGAGGGTGGCGCCCAGGTGCCGGCCGAGGACCGCCGTGATCTCCGCGGCCGCGCGCGGGGGGATGACCGAGGAGGCGGGGGCGTCGGGGCGGGTGAGCATGGACTCGCGGACGACGCCGATCCGCGTGCCGCGCAGCGCGCCGGCCTCCCCGGTGCGCCGGGCGTGCGGGGCGTAGGCGGGCAGCACGCTCGAGCGCGGCACGGTGGTGTGCGGGTCGCGGGGGTCGTAGTAGCCCTCGACGGGGTCGCGGAGGGCGTCGAGGACCCGGGCCGCGTCGTGCAGCGTGCGTGCGAGGACCCCGGTCCGGTCGACGTGGATGTCCGCGCCGATGGCCCCGCCGTCGAAGCCGAGCATCGCCTTGTGCGGGAGGACCAGCGCGACGGCGTTGTGGTTGGCCGGGCCCCGGCACGACGCCCGGGTCTCCTCACCCAGGCTGCACATGACGAGGTTCGCGCTGACCGAGACGCCCGACCCGGAGCTCGAGCCCAGGGACGCCGACCGGGTGGTGTCGTAGGGGTTGGCCGGGTTCCCGGCCCAGGTGCTGCGCTGGTAGCCGAGGGTGGAGGGCAGGACGGCGTCGGGCCGGTGGCGGCCGCCCGGGTCGCCGACCCGGCCGTTGTACTCGGTGCAGACCGCCTTGGCGTAGATGATCGCGCCCTTCGCGCGCAGCTGGGCGACCAGCGCGTGGTCTCGTGCCGGGAAGTCGATGTCGAACCGGGCGTCGGCGCCGCCCGTGGTGCGCATGTCCGCGGTGTCGAAGGGGTCCTTGAAGGAGAAGACGACCCCGTACACCGGCATCGCCTCGAGGTCGGGGTCGCGGCCGTACGCGGCGTCGAGCGCGGCGGCCTGCTCGAGCGCGTCGGGCTGCCGGCGGAACAGCTCGCACACCGCCGGCGCGTCCGGGGGCAGCGGCCCGTCGTCGGGGTGGCGGTCGAAGTCGCCCCGGCAGGTGACCGAACGCTCGCCCCGGATGTTCAGGGTGGCCAGCGCGTTGAGCTGACCGCCTCCGGGGATCCCGGCGATCATCCCGAACTGCTGCTGCACCCCCGGGTCGGAGGCGGTGGCCTCCATCCGGCCGAACTCCAGCGGCGGCCCCTCGTACTTCTCCAGGTCCGGGAGGATCGTGGCGGCCGCGACGGTCTCCGTGGGGAACCGCAGCGGAGCCCCGGCCCGGACGGTGCCGGTCGTGGGAGACACCGGAGCGCCGTCCGCGGTCACGAGCCGGCTGGCCACGCCGTTGTAGGCGCGTGCCCGGTCGATGTAGTGCTGCACGACCTCGACGCAGGTGACCTCCCCGGCGCGGATGGCCCGGTGGAGGTCCTCGATGGTCGCCTCCTCCAGCCGGAAGGGCCGGCCGGGAGTCGGGTCGTCGGTCATCGGTCGCCCCGTCCGTCGTCGGTGGTGGAGGACCCGGGGCCGGCTGCGGGCCGGTCGGCGGCGAGCGCGGCGGCTGCCTGTGCCACCGCCCGGAGGACGCGCTCGTGGCTGCCGCACCGGCACAGGTTCCGCTCCAGCGCCTGCGCCACCGCGGGCCGCGGCGGGGCCGCCTCCGCCCGGAGGAGGGCGCACGCGGAGACGAGGATGCCGGAGCTGCAGTACCCGCACTGGGCCGCCTGCAGGTCCAGGAAGGACCGCCGCAGCGCCTCCATCACGCGGTCGCCGGCCAGCCCCTCGACGGTGACGACGTCGTGCCCCTCCGCGGCCTCCACCGGGACGTCGCAGGACGGCGTCGGGTGCCCGTCCAGCAGCACCATGCAGGCGCCGCACTGGGCCAGCCCGCAGCCGAACCGGGAGCCCCGCAGGCCGAGGTCGTTGCGGAGGAGGTGGAGCAGCGGCGCGTCCCCGCGGCAGGTCACCTCCTCCTCCCGGCCGTTCACGCGGAGGTGGAAGGTCGCCTCCGGGGGCAGCCGGCGGGCGGTGCTCCACGCGGGGCGGCTCACCGAGCGGCTCCGGCGGGCGTCGTCGGGCTGTCCGTCCCCGCGCGACCGGTCACCCCAGCACCGAGTCCAGCCACCCGGCGACCAGCTCCCCGACCGCGGCCTCGTGGCCGGTGTAGAAGTGGTCGCAGTCGGCGAGGATGCGTACGTCGACGGGTCCGGCCGCCACCTCGGCGAACCGTTCGGCCGGGTACATCCCCGGGTCCTCCCGGTCGCCCCGGACGTAGAGGACCGGGCAGGTGATCTTGGCGGCGTTGTCCAGGAGGACGGGCAGGTTCTCGGCCAGGTCCACGAAGGACCCCGCCGTGATCACGTAGAACCAGCCCGGCAGCAGCAGGAGCTCGTCCGGCCGGCCCGCGTCGACCAGCTCGTGCGCCTGCCGGGTCAGCTCCGCGAGCCGGTCGCCGGCCAGCAGCCCGAGCTCGGACCCGCGGCGGAGCATCCCCCGGCCGCCGAGGTGCGCCGACAGCAGCACCAGCGCGGGGGTCTCGGGATGGCGCACGACGTGCTCGGAGGCCAGCATCCCGCCGTTGCTGTGGCCGATCACGACCGGCGCCGGGTACCCGCGGTCGGCCAGCCACCCGGCGGCGCGCTCGTTGTCGTCGATCGCCTGCGCCGTCGTCTGGTAGGCGTTGCCCTCCGCGACGCGGGTGCGGGCGCTGACGGTGTCGTGGCCGTGCCGGTTGTAGCTGAGCACCGCCAGCCCGGCGGCGGTCAGGTGCGGCGGGAGGAACCCCGAGGCGCCGTAGTAGAAGTTCATGCCGTTGCCGTGCATGAGCATCGCCGCCGTCCGCGGCGGCCGGCCGGGCTCGTAGAACAGGCCGTCCAGCGGCGTCCCCGGGGTCGGGATCGACACCAGCTCGGCGAGGACCGGCGCTCCCCCCGGCCGGGCGGGCGTCACCGGCCCAGCGCGACGGTCCGCCGCTCCTGCGCGGAGCGGGTCAGCGCGGCGATGAGCTCCACGCTGCGCAGGCCGTCCACGCCGGACGGGCTGGGGTCCTCCCCGCGCAGGACGGCGTCGGCGAACGCCTGGACCGTGGCGAGGAAGGCGCCGCCGGTGGAGACGGTGCGCTCGCTGGTGCCGTCGGGGCCGATGACGGTGAAGGTGCCGGTCAGGTTCGGCCGGGTGACGTTGCGCCCGAGCACCGTGCCCTCGGTGCCGTGGACGGAGAGGTCCTGCTGGGGGTTGGGCAGCGACTGGTTGGCGTTGACGTAGGCCAGCGCGCCGTTGTCGAAGCGGAGCACGGCGAGGGCGAGGGTGTCGACGTCGTAGCCGGGCTCCACGTCGACCACGGCGGTGGCCTCCACCACCTCGGCGTCGAGCAGGTAGCGCAGCAGGTCGAAGGCGTGCACCCCGAAGTTGTTCATCACCCCGGCGCCGGCGAGGGCGGGGTCGGTGCGCCAGCTCTTCGGCAGCATCCGCCCGGGCCCGAGCTGCAGCTGCACCAGCCGCACCGGCCCGATCTCCCCGCGGGCGACCAGCTCCCGCAGGTCGCCCATCCCCTCGTGCTGCCGGGTCTGGAAGGTGATGCCGAGGCCGACACCGGCCTCCCGGCAGGCGGTGACGGCGCGCTCGGCGTCGGCCACCGTCGTCGCCAGGGGCTTGTCGCACAGCACGTGCTTGCCGGCGGCCGCGGCCGCGACGACCTGGTCGGCGTGCAGGGCGTTGGGGGTGGCGATGTAGACGGCGTCGACCGCGGGGTCGGCCAGCAGCGCGCCGAAGTCGTCGTAGGCGGACGCGGCACCGTGCCGATCGGCGAAGTCCCGGGCCCGGCCCAGGTCGCGACTGACCACCCCGGCCAGGGTGCTGTTGTCCGCGGCGGCCACGGCGGGGGCGATCTCGGTGTCGGCGATCCGGCCGAGGCCGACGATGCCCCAGCCGATCCGGTCTGCGTCAGTCATGGGGAGCCTCTCGGTCGTAGGGGTGCGCGGCCGCCGGGCCGGGCCGGGCCGCGGCGGCCGCCCGGGAGCGGCCGCCGCGGCACCCGGTCAGGCCTGGGGGATCACCGGCAGCAGCAGGTGGGAGGGCCGGTCCGGCCCGGTGTGCACGGTGACGTCGCCGCCGAAGACCTCCGCCGGACGGTCACGCGGGTCGTCGTGCTTGAACGGGCCCACGCCGTTCCACACGCCGGCGAGCTTCTCCCCCTCGTCGCTGACGTCCCCGGGGTAGACGTAGTCCCTGCCGCGCACGGTCAGTCCGATGCGGTGGCCCGGCGGCACGACGATGCACGTCGGCCAGATCTCCACGTCGAGCTCGTACACCTCGCCGGGCGCGAGCGGCTCGATCTCGTCGTGGGTGTGGTACGGCCGGTAGGGCAGCGACAGCTCCTTGTCGAGCTTGCGGTGGGAGGCCCGCAGCCAGCCCTGCGCGACCGGGGTGTGCGGGTCCAGCGCCCCGTGGAAGACGACCTCCTTCAGGTCCGGGCCGAACACCCGGACGACGAGGAAGAGGTCGGCGTCCTCCGTCGCCGACGAGACGAACAGCTTCGCCGCCAGCGGGCCGGTGATCTCCGTCTCGTCCTGCACCGGCGGCAGCAGGAAGGTCACGCCGTCGCCCATCCCGGCGTAGGTGACCGAGCCGGCCGCCTCCGGCACCTCGGTCGAGAGGGTGAGGTCCCGGGCGTCGAGGTGGTACTCGGTCCACTGCGTCCGGGCCAGCGGCCACTCCTGCTCCCGCCGCTCGACGAACCGCTCCCCCGGGTGCCGCACCTGCAGCAGCACCGGCGGCTGGTCGGCCCAGCCGGTGTCCTCGCCCTTGAGGAAGTGGCCGAAGAACTTCTTCTGCAGGGCGACGCCGTAGTCGGTGTAGAACTCCGTCCAGTGCTCCAGCCCGTGCACCTCCAGCCACTTCTGCGAGCTGGCCGAGCGCACGAAGCCCTCGAAGTTGCCCCGCGGGTGCAGGCCCTGGCCGCCCCAGTTGGCCGAGGAGAGCAGCGGCGTCTCCACCTTGCTCCAGTCGGGCATGCGCGACTGCCAGTACTCGGCGGTGTCGAGCTTGTTGGCCAGACAGTCCTCGTAGAAGTCCCGCCGGTTGGCACCGAGCTGCTCGGGGGTCAGCGTCTCCGGTCCGGAGACCCAGTCACCGGTCAGCCGGCTGCGGTAGCCGTTGGTGCCCTTGCCGTTCTGGACGCTCCAGACCTGCGCCTCCGACCACGCCTTGGTGAACCCGTTGCAGAAGATCCCGCCGTGGTGGGCCATGTCCCGGTAGAAGTCGGCCGCGCCCTCCCAGGTGCAGATGGCGGCCAGGTGCTCCGGCTGCAGGGCCGCGGTCTGCCACTGGTTCTCCGCGAAGTAGGAGATGCCGTTGAGCCCGACCTTGCCGTTGGACCACGGCTGCACGCCGGCCCAGTCGACGCAGATCGCGAGGTCCTGGGCCTCCCGCAGCGACCAGATGTCGATGACGCCCTCGGAGGTGCCCGCGCCCCGGCTGTCCACGCGGATGACGACGTAGCCGTCGGGCACCCACTTCTCCGGGTCGACGACCTCCCACACCTGGTACTTGTTCGTCGACCCCGTCGGCACGTCGGGGTGCTCGGCGCACATCAGGTGCCACTGGAAGGCGTAGCCGTCCTCGAAGTGCAGCTGCTTGCCGTAGGGCCCGAGGGTCATGATCACGGGGTAGCGGCCCTCGGCGGGCGGCCGGTAGATGTCGCACCGCAGCACGACCCCGTCGTCCATCACGATCGGCATGTCCCAGTCGATGAGCATGCCGTCGCGCAGTTCGGTCTTCTCCCGGTGGCGCATGGATCTCCCTCGTCGTCGGATGCGGGCCGCAGGGCGGCGGACCAGGTGGTGGGGCTCAGCCGACCTCGCGCTCGGCGGCGATCACGTCCTGCATGAGCAGGTCCCAGACGTGTGCGGTGACCTCCTGGAACCGCGCGGTCTTGAGCGTCGCGCGGGTGCGGGGGTGCGGGATGCCCACGTCGATGACCTCGTGGATGTGGCTGGGCCGGCCCTTGAGCACCACCACGCGGTCCCCCATGAGGACCGCCTCCTCGATCGAGTGGGTCACGAACATCATCGCGATCGGGCGGGTCTCCCAGATGCGCAGCATCTCGAACTGCAGGATCTCGCGCGTCTGGGCGTCGATGGCGCTGAAGGGCTCGTCCATGAGCAGGACGCGGGGTTCGACGGCCAGCGCCCGGGCCAGGCCCGCGCGCTGCTGCATGCCGCCGGAGAGCTGGTGCGGGAAGGCCTTCTCGAAGCCGGCGAGGCCGACCATCTTGATGTACTCCGGGACCACCTCGGCGATGCGCTCCTTGGGCGCCTTCGCCAGCTTCAACCCGTAGGCGACGTTGTTGTAGACGTTCTTCCACGGGAACAGGCCGAAGTGCTGGAAGACCATGCTCACCCCGGGCGTCGGCCCGTCGACCGGCTTCCCGTCGATGGTCACCGAGCCCGAGTCGAGCCGGGTCAGCCCGTCGACGCTGCGCAGCAGGGTGGTCTTGCCGCAGCCGGACGGGCCCACGATCGAGACGATCTCGCGGTCCTGGATGGTCAGGTCGATGCCGTCGAAGACGGTCAGGTCGCCGTAGCGCACCGCCGCCTCCGAGACGACGACGCGGGGGGCGGTCGCGGGCCCGGTCGCGGCGCCGCCCGGGGCAGCGCCGGGGCCGGTGGTGGATCGGGTCATCGCTGCGCTCCTCGTCCTCGGGTCCCTCAGGCGCCCGGGATGATCGGGAGCAGCAGAGAGGACTGCCGCTCCCCGCCGGTGTGGACGGTGACCGTGCCCTCGAACAGCTCGGCGGGCCGGTCGACGGGGTCGTCGTGCACGAACGGGCCGCACCCGGTCATCGGGTTCTTCATGTTCGACAGGTGCTCGGCCGGGCCGGGGTAGACGTAGTCCTTGCCGCGGACGTCGAGCTGCAGGGTGTAGCCGGCCGGGATCACCAGGCAGGTCGGCCAGATCTCGACGTCGAGCTCGTACACCGTGCCCGGCTCGAGCAGCTGGATCTCGTCGTGGGTGTGGTACGGCCGGTAGGGCAGCGACAGCTCCTCGTCGAGCTTGCGGTGCGAGGCCCGCAGCCAGCCCTGGGCGACCGGCGTGTGCGGGTCGAGGGCCCCGTGGAACACGACCTCCTCCCCCTCCGGCGAGAAGACGCGGACGACGAGGAACAGGTCGGCGTCGGCGGTGCTGGACTCCACGAAGAGCTTCGCGGCCAGCGGGCCGGTGATCTCGGTCTGCTCGGGGAACGGGCCGAAGGAGAACGTCGCGCCGTCGCCCGTGGTGTCGTAGGCGACAGAGGCGGCGGCGGCCGGCTGCTCCTCGCTGAGGGTCCCGGCGTCGGCGTCCAGGTACAGGCGCGTCCACCGGGTCCGCTCCAGCGGCCAGGACTGCTCGTGGCGCACCACGAAGGTGCTGTCGACGTGCCGGATGTTCAGCTGCACCGGCGGCTGGTCGGTCCAGCCGTTGTCCTCGCCCTTGAGGAAGTGGTCGAAGAAGCGCAGCTGCAGCTCGCGCCCGTAGTCGGTGTAGAAGTGGCTCCAGTGCTCGAGGCCGTGCATCTCCAGCCACTTCTGCGACGCCGCCGACCGGCCGTAGCCCTCGACGTTGCCGCGCAGGTGCAGCCCCTGTCCGCCCCAGTTGCCGGTGGACAGCAGCGGCACCGTGATCTTCGAGAAGTCCGGCGTCCGCTCCCGGTAGACCTCGTCGTCGAGCGGGTGGCTGCGGTACCGCTCGTCGAGGTCGGTCAGGTTCTCGGCGAGCTCCTCCTTGCTGAGCTTCTCGTCGCCGCAGACCAGCAGGCCGGAGTTCGGGTCACGGGGGCCGTCCTCGCCGCGGCCGTACTGCACGGTGGTGACCTGCATGGGGATCCAGTTCGCCACGAAGGTGCAGAGGATCCCGCCGTGGTGGCTCATGTCCCGGTACCAGTCCGACGCGCCCTCCCACACGCAGATCGCCGCCAGGTGCGGGGGCTGAAGCGCGGCCACCTGCCACTGGTTCATGGCGTAGTAGGAGATGCCGTCGAGCCCGACCTTGCCGTTGCTGTACGGCAGGGTGCCCGCCCACTCGATGCAGTCGTAGAAGTCGCGGGTCTCGCGGGCCGACCAGAGGTCCATCTTGCCGGGCGAGCGGCCGGCGCCCCGGGAGTCGACCCGGATGCAGACGTAGTCGCGGGGCACCCACTTCTCCGGGTCGACGACCTCCCAGTTCTGGAAGCGGTTGGTCGAGCCGGCCGTGACGTCGGGGTGGTTCCTGGCCATGATCTCCCAGGACGTCCGGTAGCCCTCCTGGAACGGCAGCCCCTTCCCGTAGGGGCCGTAGGTGATCAGCACCGGGAAGCGGCCCTCCCGGGCGGGCCGGTAGACGTCGGCGCGCAGCAGCAGGCCGTCGTCCATCTCGATGGGCACGTCCCACTCGATGAGGATGTCCTCGGGCGTGGTCTCGCGGTGGTGGGCGCCGGGGGTCTCGGTCAGGGCCACGGGGGAACTCCTTCTCGACGGGCGACGGGAGGGCGCCGGGGGGGGCGCACCGGGGAGGAACGGGTGGAGGGGCGGGGGGTCAGCGGCCGTACCAGGGCAGGAACCGCCGCCGGGCCAGCGTCAGCAGGGCCCGGGCGGCGACGACGAAGAGGGTCAGCACGATGACCCCGACGAAGGCCTGGTTCTGCTGGAAGCTGCGGCTCTGCTGCAGGATCGAGTAGCCCAGGCCGGGGACGCCGGCGAGGAACTCGACGGCGACGGCGGTGACCAGCGCACGGGCGATGGCCAGCTGCAGACCGGCGATGAGGTACGGGATCGCGTTGCGCAGGGCGATCCCGAACCAGATGTTGTGCACACGCGCCCGGAAGGTGCGGGCCACGTCCAGGTACTCCTTGGGGATGGCCCGCGACCCGTCCGCCGTCGTCACCACGATGGGCAGGAACGCCGACAGGGCGACGGCGACCAGCCGGGTCTCGGCCGTGTAGCCGAGCCAGATGGTCATCAGCGGGACCACCGCGACCATGGGCAGGGTGTAGAGGGCGCTCACGTAGGACGTGAAGAACCAGCGCACGAGTTTGATCCGGCCCATCGCCAGCCCCAGGACCAGCCCCGCGGCGGCGCCGATGAGGACGCCGTAGACGACCGAGCCGATGGTGGCCCAGGCGTCCTCCCAGAACTGCTCGCTGGCGAACACCTCCGGGACGGCCTGCGCCACACCCAGCGGGCGGGCGATGAACGGCGACTCCAGCATCCGCGCGCCCAGGTCCCAGAGAACCAGGATCAGCACGCCGGTGATCACCCGGAGCAACCAGTTCGGCGGCCGACGGCGTTCCCGCCGCCGTCCCGGCGGGACCGCCTGGGGCGTGCCCGAGGGCTCGCCGGGCAGGGGTACCGCCTCGGTGGCCGTCGAGCCCTGACCCGTGGGTGCGCTCACCGGCCGGCCTGCGGCGGCCGGCTCCCTGGTGCCGGTTCGCTTCGTGGTCATCCGGACAGCCCCTCCCGCCAGCCGGCGAAGCGCCGCTCGACGACCCCGCTCACCCCCATCAGGCTCACCGCGATGACGGAGATGACCAGGGTCACCGCCAGCGCGCCGGCGGAGTCGAAGTTGGTCGACGCGCGGATGAGCAGGTCCCCGACGCCGGTGGCGTTGAGGAAGAGCTCGGCGATGATCGTGCCGACCAGCGCCCCCGCGATGCCCTGCTTGATGCCGGTCACCGCGTACGGGACCGTGTAGGGGATCACCACGTCGGCCCACAGCTGCCGCTCGGTGGAGCCGTAGGAGTGGGCGACGTCGAGCAGCCGGCCGGGGACGCTGCGGGCGCCCTCCATCGCGCTGATCAGGATGGGGAAGATCGCCGTCAGGACGACGACCAGGACCTTCGCCCGGAAGTCGAACCCGATGCCGGCCAGGATGAACGGCACCAGCGTGATCACCGGGATGGCGTAGAGCCCGTACACGTACGTCTCCACCGCCGCGGTGACCAGCGGGAACCGCGCGAAGACCAGCCCGAGCGGGAGCCCCAGCACGATCGACAGCACCAGGCCGGTGAGGAAGATCTTGCCGGAGGACACCAGTGCCGCCGGCAGCTCGCCGTTGCTGATGAGCTCACCCAGGCGCGCCATCGTCTCGGTGAAGCTCGCCAGCAGCAGCCCGCTCCCGGCGGCCGCGAGCTGCCACACGACCGCGAGCACCACCAGGCTGAGGGCGTAGACGCCCCAGCGCGCCCATCTCTCCGTCGCCATCCCGATCGCTCCCCCTCGGTGGCGTGCCGGTCAGTTGCTCGACTCGACCAGCTGCTGGGCCTCGTCGTAGATGCTGGGATCGATGAGGTCCTCGTAGGTCGGCGCGTTGGCCTCGGTGATGGCGCCGGCGTCGATCTGCTCCTGGATGACGCCCTCGACCTTCTCCTGGACCAGGCCCGAACCCTCCGGCCAGAACTCGAAGTCGAGGAAGAGGTCGACCGCCTCCTGGGCCACCTCGACCGGCTGCTGGTTGTACTTCGAGGCGATCTCGGCGAAGCGCTCGGAGTTGGCCGGGTCGCGGACGAACTCGTTGGCCTCGATGTAGGCCGCGGTCAGCCGGACGACGGCGTCCCGGTTCTGCTCGATGTAGTCGGTCGTCGCCACCTGGAGCACGTAGTGCGTGTTCGGGTTGACGTCCTTGACGAGGCTGATGACCTCCTCGACGTTGGTGTCGGTGGTCGCCTCGATGAACGCCTCCTCGTCGTAGTGCAGGTTGGCGATGGTCACCTGGCCCTGCACCAGGGCCTGGATGACCGGCGGGCCGGCGAAGTTGACGAACTCGACGTCGTCCACGGTCAGGCCGCAGGAGGCGAGCATCGTGACGGTGGAGTTGTAGCGGGCACCGCCGGTCTGGTCGACCGCGATGGTCTGGCCCCGGAGGTCCTCGCAGCTGGTGATGGCCGGGTCGGTGGTCCCGAGGTAGTAGTCGGGCTTGTCCATGCCGACCATGCCCTTGACCGGCGCGCCCTCGGCGACGACGTTCACCAGGCTCGACGTGGACGTCAGGGCGGCGTCGATCTGCCCGCCGATGACGGCGCGCACGGAGTCGGCACCGTTGGCGAAGTTCTGGAAGGTGACGTCCAGGCCGTACTTGTCGAGGATCCCCTCCTCGTCGGCCACGTGCATCATCAGGCTGCCGTAGACCACCGGCGTCCCGGCGGTGCCGAAGGTCAGGGCGATGGTGTCCCCTCCACCTCCGCCACTGCCGCCTCCGGCGGACCCCGAGTCCGCGTCGTCCCCACCGCAGGCGGTGGCGGCCAGCAGCACGGCGAGGCAGGCGCCTGCCATCCGCGAGCGTCGAGTGGTGCGTCCAAGAGCGGTCACGGGCTTGCCTCCGGGCCTGGGAGGGACTGCGGACAGCGATCCGGTCGACGCCCGGCGCGTCCACGGAACCGAGGGTTGCGCCGGGCTCGGGCGACGAAGTTAGCGGCGATGTGACGCGCAGCACTCCACGATCCGGACAGATCGACGGCCGGGTTTTTGGGCCGCCACACAAAGCCCTCGGCTTGTGGCCGAACACAATGCAGAGGACCGAGCCGACGCCAGCCGACGGGGGACGCGCCCATGGACGACCTGGACGGGCGGATCGCCGTCGTCACCGGTGGAGGGACCGGCATCGGCCGGGCGACGGCCGTGGCCCTCGCCGTCCGGGGGGCCCGGGTGGTCGTGGTCGGCCGGCGGCCCGAGCCGCTGGAGGAGACCGTCGACGCGGTGTCCGCCGCGGGCGGGTCCGCGACCGCCGCGACGGCCGACGTCGGGGACGCCGAGGCGGTGGAGCGACTGGTCGCGGACGTGACGGGCCGGCACGGCCGCCTGGACCTGCTGGTCAACAACGCCGGCGTCAACGTCGCACGGCGCAGCCTGGCGGCGCTGTCGGTGGCCGACTGGCACGCGATCGTGCAGGTCAACCTGACCGGCACGTTCCTGATGACGCACGCGGCGCTGCCGACGATGCGGGCCCAGCGGTCGGGCACGGTGGTCAACGTGTCGTCGATGGCCGGCTACCGCGCCAGCGCGCTGACCGGGCCGGCGTACAACGCCGCCAAGGCGGGGGTGAACTCCTTGACCGAGTCGGTCAACCTCGCCGAGCGGGTCAACGGCATCCGGGCCTGTGCGATCTGCCCGGGCGAGGTGGCCACCCCGATCCTGGAGAACCGGCCGGTGCCCCCGACGCCGGAGGCGCGGGCGACCATGCTGCAGCCGGAGGACATCGCGGACACCGTCGTGTTCGTGGCCGCGCTGCCCCAGCGGGCCAACGTCGAGTTGCTCACGATCTACCCGACCCAGCAGCGGGACTGGACGACGGAGCTGGGGTGACGCCGTCGCCGCCCGAGCGGTACCCGGCCGTGCGCAGGCCCCTGACGATCGGGGGCATGCGGCTCCCCAACCGCCTGGTCATGTCGCCGCTGACGACCTACGGGCTCCCCGACCCCGACGGCTCCTCCAACCCTCGCCACCTCGCGTTCTACGAGCGCCGGGCGCGCAGCGGGCTCGGGCTGGTGCACGTGGAGTCCGCGCTGGTGCACCCGTCGGGCCAGTGCTGGCCGAACCACCTGGCCATCCACGACGACCGGTTCGTCCCGCGGCTGGCCGAGCTGGCGCGGGCCATCCAGCGGCACGGACCGCCGGCGGTCCTGCAGCTGCACCACGGCGGGCGGGTCGCGGTGGAGGCGCTCAGCGGCTGGCCGGTGCTCGCCCCCTCGCCGCTGCCCGCCCCCGGCCGCCCGGTGCCCAAGGAGATGACCCTCGACGAGATCGACCTGCTGGTCGAGGCCTTCGCCCAGGGCGCCCGGCGGGCGCGGGAGGCCGGGTTCGACGGCGTCGAGCTGCACATGGGCACCGCCTACCTGCTGCTGGGCTTCCTCTCCCCCGCGCAGAACCAGCGGCAGGACGAGTACGGCGGCGACCTCGCCGGCCGGATGCGGTTCCCGCTGCGGATCATCGAGCGGATCCGGGAGCTGGTGGGCGAGGACTACCCGGTCGGCGCCCGCATCGTCGGCTCGGACTACCACGACGGCGGCGTGGACCTCGACGTCTGCCGTCGGGTGGCGGTCGGGCTGGAGCGGGTCGGGATCGCCTACCTCGACGTGTCGGCCGGGGTGGGCCCCAACGCCGTCCGGGACTCGCCGCTGGTGATGGGCGGCGGGTCGGCGGTCTTCGCCGGGTTCGCCGCCGCGGTCCGGGAGGTCGTCTCCGTCCCGGTGGTCTCCGTCGGCCGCTACTACACGATGGCCGCGGCCGAGCGGGCCGTCGCCGAGGGCAGCGCCGACCTGGTCGCACTGGGCCGCGCACTGATCGCCGACCCGGACTTCGTGACCAAGTCGCTGTCGGGCCGGGAGGACGAGGTCGTCCCCTGCATCGCCTGCCAGGCCTGCCACGGCGGCATCACCACGGCCCTGGGCGTGTCCTGCCTGCTGCACCCGGAGACCGGCCGCGAACTGGACCTGCCGGTGGTGCCGGCCGGGCGGCCGCGCCGGGTCCTCGTGGCCGGGAGCGGCGTCGCGGGCCTGGAGCTGGCCCGGGTCGCCGCCCTGCGCGGCCACGACGTCACCGTGGCCACCGGCGCGCTCCCCTTCGGCGGGCTGCTGGCGCTGCGGGCGCGGGTGCCCGGCGCGGCCGAGGTCGGCGACGGCGTCACGTACTTCCGGCGGGAGCTGGACCGCCTCGGGGTCCGGGTCGTGCCGGTCGCCGACCCGGCGCACCACGACGTGACCGTCGACGCGACGCCGGGCACGCCGGTCCTGACCGACCCGCCCGGCGACGGGAGCGTCCCGGTGGTCACGGCGGACGACGTCCTGACCGGGCGCCTGGACCTCGACGCCGCCGGTGAGGTGGTGGCCGTGGTCGGCCCCGGCCTGCTCGCCGGGGAGACGGCGCTGCTCCTCGCCGCGGCCGGCAAGCAGGTCATGCTGGTCGTGCCCGGCGACCGGCCCATGGCCGACGCGCACCCCCTGGTCGCCGGGACCACGGCGCACCGGCTGGCCGGCCACGGCGGGCGGACGGTCACCGGGGTCGTCCCGGGCGGCGTCGCCCGCGCCCACCTCGGGCTCGGCGGCGCCGAGGGGCCCGGGGCGGTGGGTCCCCTGGACCTCGTGGTCTGGGCGGTCGGCTGGACGCCGGCAGAGCGGGGACCGCTGACCGTGGGCGACACCTGGGACGCGTTCGCCCAGCGCCTGCTGGTGCACGACGCCGCCCGGCTGGCCCGGCAGCTCTGAGCAGCGCCCGGTGGCGGCCGCGCGGCACCGCCACCGGGCGACCCCTCCCAGGTCCCGCCCCGAGCGTGCGAGGGGTGGGGAGGAGGGGGTCCTCTGTCAGTACATGACCAGCCCGTTGGACACGTTGAGGTCCTCCCCGGTGATCGCCGCGGCGCGGGGCGAAGCCAGGAAGGCGACCGCGTCGGCGACGTCCTGCGGGCTGACCAGCCGCTTGAGCGCCGCGCCGGACAGGAAGTCGGCCCGGGCCTCCTCCACGGTGATGCCCCGGGCGGCGGCCTGCTGCTCGAGCACCCACTCGATCCGGGCGCCCTCCACCGGGCCCGGCGAGATCAGGTTGACCCGCACCCCGGAGCCGCCCAGCTCGACGGCGAGGGTGCGGACCAGGCCGATCAGCGCGGTCTTCGACGCCGCGTAGGGCGTGCGGTTGACCAGCGGCCGCTTGCCGGTCATCGAGCCGATGACCACCACCGAGCCGGACCGGCGGGCGATCATGCCGGGCAGGAACGCCTTGCAGGCCAGCAGCGTGCCGGTCACGTTGACGCGGAAGGTGTCCTCCCACTCGTCGAGCGGCATCTCCACCAGCCGCGCGCTCGGCCCCCCGACCCCGCTGTTGTTGACCAGGACGTCCACCCGGCCGAACTCCGCGTCCGCGGCCTTGGCGGCGGCCGTGATCGAGTCCGGGTCGCGCAGGTCCATCGCGACCGGCAGCGCCCGCTGCCCGGCGGCCCGGATCTGCTCGGCGACCTCCTCCATCGCCTCCGTCGACCGCCCGGTCAGGACGACGTCGGCGCCCTCGGCGGCCAGCCGCAGGGAGATCGCCCGGCCGATGCCGGTCCCCGCCCCGGTCACCGCGGCCACCTGCCCCTCGAGGGGCGCGCCGGTCGTCACTTGACCGCGATCGCGTTCATCGGCGAGCCGGCCGCGCCGGTGATCGGCAGCGGGGCCGCGGAGAGCATGAACTCGTAGACGCCGTCCGCGGCGCAGTCCTCACCGATGGCCTGCAGGTCCCAGATCTCGCCGAAGAGGATCCCCATGTGCACCAGCGCGACGATGTGCAGCGGCTGGAAGAGGTCGACCTCGTTGGGGCGCACCTCGCAGCCCCACGTGTCGGTGGCGATCGCCGCGACGTCGTGCTCGTACAGCCACGGCGCGGTGTGCAGCGACAGGCCGGGTGCGTCCCCGCCGTTGTAGTCGCCCCAGTTGCCGCGGCGGGTCTCGGTCATCCCCGTCCGCACGATGACCGCGTCACCGGTGCGGACCTCCACGCCCTGGGCCGCGGCCGTGGCGTCGAGGTCCTCGACGGTGATCGCGTAGCCGGGCTCCAGGCACTCGACGCCCTTGTGCCGGGCGACGTCGAGCAGCACGCCCCGCATGACCAGCTTGTCCTTGGCGACCTGGATGCCGCAGGTCGCCGCGCCCTTGGCGGTGACGTTGCCGGCGTCGAAGCCGTTGTACATCTGCCCCTTCCAGAAGATGTGCGCCAGGCTGTCCCACTGGCTGCCCGACTGGTTGGGGGTGACCAGGACGTCGTCGGAGAAGCCGAACCCCTTCGACGGGCCGAACCCGCCCGGCAGCGGGTCCTGCTTGCCGGCCAGGTAGTCGGTGCCGGTCGCGGTCATCATGTTCAGCGGGTTGGCGCGGAAGCCGCCCGACTGCGGGCCGTTGAGGTCCAGCGGCAGCCCCATCGAGATGACCTTGCCCTGGCGGACCAGCCCGGCGGCCGCGACGACCTGCTCCGGGCCGACGTGGTTGAGGGCCCCGAGCTGGTCGTCGGCCCCCCAGCGGCCCCAGTTCGAGAACTTGCCGATGTAGTCGCGGATGACGTCGTCTCCCCGGAAGGGCACGTCATCGGCCGGCGAGTTGGCCATGGTTCCTCCTGACCTGGTGGGTGGACGCGCCCCGGGGCTGGGACGCGGGTCGGTTGGGGTCACCGCACGGGCATGTCCGCGGAGTCGCCCGGCTCCCGGAGACCGAACGTGAGCGACGGGTCGCCCGGGACCCAGTCGCTGCGGAACTGCGCGCCCTCGCCCAGGTCGCGGGTGCGGGCGAGCAGCGCGCGGCCGAGGTCGAGCTGGGCGGGCTCCCACAGCCGCAGCGCCTCGGGGACGTCGCCGCCGGCGCGCAGCAGGGCCGCGGCCAGCGCCCACACGTCGTCGGCGCCCTTGGCGGTGGCCGCGGCCGCGTGGGGCCGGACGGCGAACGCGGCGTCGCCGACCAGCGCGACCCGGCCGAAGGCCATCCGGGGCACCTCGACGTCGACCATCACCTGCAGGAACGGGGCCGCCGCCCGGCCCGCGACCTCGGCCAGCGGCGGCGGCAGCTGGGCCTGCGCGGTGTCGCGGAAGTCGGCGAGGTGCTCGTCGCGCACCGCGCCGGGCGGGAGGGAGACGTCGCGCTGCCGGCCCGTGCGATCGGTGAGCAGGTCGGCCAGCGCCGCGCCCTCGGCGACGTTGCGGTACCAGACCAGGTTCATCAAGCGGCGTCCCGGCTCGACCGCGCCGTCGTAGTTCGGGATCGGGTAGGTCAGCGCGTGGCTGTGGGGGCGGACGTAGTAGGTGAGCGAGTCGTCGAGCGCGGCGAACGTCGCCGGGCTCAGCTCGCGCTCGTCGACGACCCCGCGCCAGGCCACGTAACCGCCGTAGCGCGGCTGGACGTCGGGCAGCATCGTGCGGCGGGCGAACGAGGAGACGCCGTCGGCCCCGACCAGCAGGTCGCAGGTCGCGGTCCGGCCGTCGGCGAAGGCGATCTCCACCTCGTCGGGCGTCTGCCGGATGCCCGTCGCCTCGGAGTCGAGGTGGTAGCGGTCGCGGCCGAAGGCGCCCAGCAGCGTGCCGTAGAGCGTGTTGTAGCCGGTGAAGTGGTGCCGGCGGGCGTCCTCGCTGAGGACCGACCCGTCGTCGGCCAGGTAGCGGTGCCACCGCGCCGACGTGCTCACCGCCGACAGGTCCAGCAGCCGGTTGTCCAGCAGGTACCGCACCGTCGTGGGGTGCAGCACGATGCCCACCCCGCGGCCCTCCAGCGGTGCGCGGGAACGCTCGTAGACGTCGACGTCGCAGCCGATGTCGCGGAACACCAGCGCGGTGGTGAGCCCGATCAGCGAACCGCCGAGCACGCCCACCCGCAGCGGCCGGTGGCCGGGCAGCACGCCGGTCACCGCGACACCGGTCCGGTCGGCGTCCGCCCGGCGGCCCGCTCACCCGGGAGCGGGAGGGCACCCCCGCACGCTGGAACGTGCCCTGCGTCACGTGTAGCGTCGCGGCGGCCGTCGGCGGAGGGAGGGACCCGGTGCTCGACGCGGCCGACCCCGCGCTCACCGGTCGCGAGCCGCTGCCCGCCTGGGTGCGCGAGCTGGCCGCCGACGTCGACCTGGCCGCGCTGTGCGAGCGCGTGGTGGCCCGCGACGTCGCGGTGGCCTTCCCCGACCTCGCCGACGACGCCGGCTTCGCCGAGCACCTGCGGGCCAGCGTCCAGGAGAACCTGCGGCTGCTCCAGCAGGTCCTCTGCGGGCGGCTGCCGCTGGAGGCGGTCCGCCTGGAGCAGCCGCTGGTGTTCGCCCGCGTGCAGGCCGAGCTGCGGATCCCGCAGACCGCGCTGCAGCGCTCCTACCGCGTGGGGTTCGCCGAGATGTGGCAGGCCTGGGCCGACCGGCTGCAGGAGGTGGCCGAGGCCGCCGACGTCCCCCGCGCGGAGGCCGTGCACGCCCTGGTCCGGCTGACCACCGCGATCTTCGACTACCAGGACCACGTCGCCTCCTTGGTCGCGGACAACCACGCGCGGGTGGACGAGGCGCTCAGCCGCACCCGCGCGCACGTCCGGCAGGGGCTGGTGCGCGAGATCCTGCGCGGGGACCGCACGTCGCTGGCCCCCTCGGACCTCATCACCCTCGACCACGACCTCGGCGGGGAGCACGTCGTCGTCCTGCTGCCCTCGGTCGCCGAGGGCGCGGCCGGCAGCCTGATGACCGGGGTGCGCGCCCGCACCGGCGTCCGGTCGACCCTGGTGCACCCCGTCGACCTGAGCCGGACGGCGGTCTGGCTGACCGTCCCCGGCTGGACGCCGGACGGGCGCCGGCGCCTGCTCGCCGCGCTGGCCGACGCCGGGGTGGAGGCCTCCGTCTCCGAGCCGCTGGCCGGCCTGGCGGGCTTCCGCGAGGCCTACGCGCAGGCCCAGGACGTCGAGCGGGTGCGCGCCGCGTGGGGCCGCGCCGCCGCCCCGCGGGTGCTCGAGCACGCCGCGGTGGCCCTGGAGATCCTGCTCATGCGCGACCCCGAGCGGGCCCGCCGCTTCGTGCGCACCGAGCTCGGCCCGCTGGCCGAGGACACCGCCGAGGCCGCCCGGCTGCGCGAGACGCTGGAGGCCTCCTCCCGGCTCGGCAGCCACGTGGCCACCGCCGAGCACCTCCAGCTGCACGAGCACACCGTCCGCAACCGGCTGCACCGGGCCGAGGAGCACCTCGGTCACCCGCTGTCGGAGCGGCGCACCGAGCTGCAGGTCGCCCTGCGCCTGCAGCGGCTGCTCGCGTAGCAGTACCGCGCTCACTGGCCGGCCAGCCGCTGGAGGACGCCGAACACGCAGGCGGTGTCCTCGGTGAGCCGGTCCTGCGCGACCGCGGCCTCGTAGAGCACCCGGGTGGCCGCGAACAGCGGCGTCGGGCTGGCCACCCCCTGCGCGAACTCGGCGATGAGCCCGTTGTCCTTCTGCATGGTCGCGACGGTGGCCGTGGCCGGCTGGTACCGCCCGGCGGCCATGAGCGGGCCGCGCACCTGCAGCATCCGCGAGCCGCCGGCGCCGTCCCCCACGGCGGAGAGCACCTGCTCCAGGTCCAGCCCGGCCCGCTGCGCGAGCAGCAGCGCCTCCGCGGCGGCGGCGTTGTGCACCGCCACCAGCAGGTTGGCCACCAGCTTCATGGCGGTGCCCTGGCCGAACGCGCCCAGGTCGTACTGGGCGCGGGTGAAGGTCTCGAGCACCGGCCGCGCCCGCGCCTTGGCCTGCTCGTCCCCGCTGAGGTAGGCGATCAGGTCGCCGTCGCGGGCCTGCTGGCCGGTGCCGCTCATGGGGCAGTCCAGCAGGGTGGCGCCGAACGCCCGCGCGCGCTCGGCCCCCTCCCGCTTGGTCTCCGGGGACAGCGTGCTGGTCTCCACCAGCACCAGCCCCTCGTGCACGCCGCCGGACAGCGCGTCCAGCACGCTGCGGAGGGCGGCGGCGCTGGGCAGCGAGGTCACCACGACCCCGGCGCCGCGGGCCACCTCGGCGGGGTCGGCGCAGACCGTCCCCCCGCGCTCCTCGTGCTCGGCACGGCGGGCGGGGTCGGGGTCGAAGCCGAGGACGGGGTACCCGGCGGCGAGCAGGTGCCCGCTCATCGCCGAGCCCATGACGCCCAGGCCCAGGAACCCGACCGGCTCGCGGCTCACCGGGCCGCTCCGTCGCCGAGGAAGCCGGTGAGGGCGTCGACGAACGCGTCGCGCTGCTCCAGCACGCCGGCGTGCCGGGCCGGGGACAGCCACACCAGCCGGGCGTCGGGCAGCGTGGCGGCCAGCTCGCGGGCCGCCGCGGTGAACGGCGGGGCGTCGTCCTCCCCGCAGACCAGCAGCGTGGGCGCGGTGATCCGCCCGACGAGGCCGGTCAGGTCCACCTCCTCCAGGGCGGCGCAGGCGGCCGCGTAGCCCCGCGGGTCGGCGTCGGCGACGGTGCGCCGGACCCGTTCGACGACCGGCCCACCGGCGGCCAGCGTGTCCGCGGTGAACCACAGCGACAGCGTCGGGTCGACGAACGACGCCATGCCCTGCTCGGGTGCGGCCGCCGCCCGGTCCCGCCACTGCTGCTTGAGCGGCGGCGGGTAGACCACGACGGCGTCGACCACGACCAGCCGGCGGACCAGCTCCGGGTGACAGGCGGCCAGCCGCTGCGCGACCAGCCCGCCGAGGGAGACGCCCACGACGTCGGCCGGGGCGGCGCCGGCCTCGGTCAGCAGCGCCGCGGCCTGCTCGGTGAGGTCCTCGATCGTGTACGGCTGCTCGGGCACCGGCGTCGCCCCGTGGCCGGGGAAGTCGTAGGTGAGCACCTCGTGGCCGGACAGGGCCGGGACGACGTCGTCCCAGAAGCCGGCGTCGACGCCCAGCGGGTGCAGCAGCAGGACCGGCGGGCCCTCCCCGCTCCGGTGCAGGGCCGGGGTCGGCAGCGGGCTCACCGTCGCACCTCCTCGGCGCGCAGGTCGGGCAGGATCGAGCCGCCGGGCACCGGGGTGCGGGCCACGTTCATGACCATCGCCAGCGTCGTGTAGTAGCCGGCCGTGCCGACGACCTCGACCGCGCCGGCGTCCCCGAGATGCTCCAGCGCCCGGGCCCAGGTGTCGTCGCCGACCCGCTTGGTCCGGTGCAGCTCGTCGAGCAGGTCCCAGACCGCCTCCGCGGCCGGGTCCATGCCCTCGGGCCGCCGTCCCTCGCCGATGGCGTCGGCGACCGCCGGGTCCAGGCCCGCCTCGAGGGCGAGCGGGTGGTGGTAGCTCCACTCGAAGTCCTGGTCCCACCAGCGGGAGACGAACAGGATGGTCATCTCGAACAGCCGGCGGTCCAGCGGGCTGGACCAGCGCAGGTGCTCGCCGACCTTCTGCAGCCGGGTCATCAGCTCGGGGCTGCGCAGCAGCGGCGCGAACGGGCCGATGACCGCGCCGCGCGGGCCCGAGCTGATCTCGGCGACCGCCGCCCGCTGGGCGTCGGTCAGCTGCTCCTCCGGGGGCAGCGGCAGCCGGTCCTCCCCCACCGTCACCGCCCCCCGTCGGCCGGGACGGGGCCGTCGTCGGCGCCCAGCGCCTCGTTGACCCGCGGCATGACCTTGGTGGCCATGAGCTCCATCGACCGCCGGGCCAGCTCGGGGTCGACCCAGTCCAGGCCGGCGTAGACCAGCTCGCCGAACTCCCCGGTCTGCTCGCGCAGCGCCAGGATCTGGTCGGCGACCGAGTCGGGGGTGCCGCAGATGACCAGGTCGCGCAGGACGCCCTCGAGGGTGACCTCCTCGTCGGGCTGGTCGCGGGAGGTCTTGAACAGCGCCAGGCGGCCCAGCGACCGCATCTTGCCGAGCATCTTCCCGTAGTAGTAGCGGTACGGGCTGCTCGCGTCGGCCCGCCCGTAGGCCTCGGCGACGTCGGCGTCGTCGGCGACGAAGACCGTGCGCGCGACCCGCCAGTCCGCCGGGGACGCGGTGGCGCCGACCGACTCCTTGCCCTGCACGTAGTTGGGCCAGTGCGTGGCCACCCACTGCGGCAGCAGGAAGTTGGCCGACAGCGGGTGGAAGTCCTTGGCGCCCATGGCGACGACGCCCTTGGAGAACGGCGCGACGACGGTGCCGACGACCTCGGGGCGGGGCTGCTGCAGGGGCTTGCCGACGATCCCGACCCCGACGTCGCCGTCGAAGGTGTTGGCGGTGCTGACCGTGAACCGGTTGTCGGGGAAGTCGATGTCGTACGGCGGCTCGCGCTCCCACAGCGCCGTGATGACGTCGATGGCCTCGGCGAAGATCTGGTTGCGGTCCTCCTTGAGGATGCCGAGCAGCTCCGCGTCCGAGGGCAGCGCGCCCGGGCTGACGCCGAGGATGAACCGGCCGCCGGCGAGGTGGTCGAACATGGCGCTGTTCACGGCCACCAGCGCGGGGTGCATGTGCGAGAGGTTCGTCGTCCCGGTGCCGAGCCGGATGCGCTGGGTCTCCGGGATGAGGGTGGCGAGGAAGACCAGGCTGTTGGTGATGTTCTCGTGCCGGTCGGTGAGGTGCTCGCCGATGAACGCGTCGTGGAAGCCGAGGCGGTCGGCCAGGATGACCGCCTCGCGGTCCTCCTGCAGCGTCTCGGCCCAGGTGCGCCCCTGCGGGTGCATCGGCATGGCGAAGTAGCCCAGTCTCACGACGTCTCCTCGGGGCTCGGCCGGTGGACGCCGCCAGTCAAGGCCCCGGACCGGTCCCCGGGCAGTGTCGGGACCGGACAAGTTGACCGCCGGCGGATGACGGCGGACGTGAGTCGGGACGCCGTGGTGACGGGCTCCGCCATCGCGGCGGCACCCGCATGACGCGCTCCGCCATCCCCCCGGGCCCGCGCCGCCGTTCTACTCGACGGACAGGTCCGCGCCCGACCGGGGTGCGGCACGGCCTCCCGAGGAGGTCCCGCGTGACGACCCCCGAGCCGGCAGCTCCCCCGGCGTTCGACGCCCAGCGGTTCCGGCACGTCGTCGGCCACCTCGCCAGCGGGGTGACACTGGTGACGACCCGCACCGCCGAGGGTGCGTTCGGCATGACGGCGAGCTCGGTGACCTCCCTGTCGCTGGACCCGCCGATGATGCTGGCCTGCCTGAACAGCTCCTCGGCCACCTGCGCCGCGGTGGCCGAGGCCGGCGCCTACGGCGTCAACGTGCTCGGCCAGGGCCAGGGCCACCTGGCGCAGCAGTTCGCGACACCGTCGGTGGACAAGTTCGCCGGGGTGCAGGTGGCCGAGGGCGTCACGGGCGTGCCGCTGCTGACCGAGGCGCTGGCACGGATCGAGTGCGAGGTGGTCGAGCAGGTCGACGCCGCCACCCACACGATCTTCCTCGGCCGGGTCCGCCAGGCCGAGGCCGACGAGGGCGCCCCGCTGACCTACTTCCGCGGCGGGTTCGGGCGCTTCGAGTTCGCCCGCGACGACGCCGTCTACCTGCGGGCCCGCCAGCAGGTGCTGGAGCGTCGGTACGCCGCCGACACCGTGCTGCTGCTCGACGACCTCGCCTACTCGCTGGACGTGGACAAGTCGGCGGCGTTCTACGCGCTCTCCCGGTTGGCCGCCGAGGGCCTGGTGCGCCGCGACCCGGAGCGCGGCTACGTCGTCGTCCCGTTCACGGCGCGGACGTCGGACGAGACCTTCGACGCCCGCTGCGCCATCGAGCTCGGCGTCATCGACATGGTGTGCGGCCGGGTGCCCGAGGCGGAGCTGGCCGGGCTGCGGGCCCGGTTCGAGGCCATGGCCGCGCTCCTGGTGGGTGAGCGCTTCGTCGACTTCGACGGCTACCTCGACGCCAACTACGCCTTCCACGAGACGCTGGTCGCCCTGGCCCACAGCACCGCGCTGACCGCGGCCTTCAGCGAGCTGCACATCCGGTCGGTGATGACCCGCAGCTTCGGGGCGACGCCGGTGACCTCGCAGAGCTTCATCGAGGCGCAGCGCGGGATCACCGAGGGCCTGGAGCGCGGCGACGCGGAGACGGCCCGGGCGGCGGTCTACCGCTACACCGAGCTGGCCAAGCAGCGCGTGCGGGACATCCTCGAGCAGACCGGCGGCCGGCTCTGAGCCGCCGCCCCTGCCTAGGCGGGCCCGGCCTGGGCGGGCCCGCCCGGCGCCGCGCCCCGGGCGCTCACGGTCGCCCGGACGGTCGCCGCGTCGGCACCGGCGGCCAGGAGGGTCCACAGCAGCAGCCGCGCCTTGCGTGGGTCGAGCCACCCCGCGGGCAGGACGCCGCGGCCGAGCAGGTCCTCCTCGCTGCCGACGAAGCCGTAGGTGGCCGACAGCACCGGGCCCCCGCCGGTGCGGGTCGCCAGCACGAGGGGGCAGCGGCCCGCCACCGCACCCACCACCTCGGCCGCGGTCGCCGACACGTGCCCGGCGCCGAACCCGGCGACCACGACCCCGTCCCAGCCCGCCTCGGCGACCAGCGCCAGCAGCTCGCCGCGGTCCCCGAGGGAGGTCTCCAGCAGCGCCACACGCGGGTCGCGGCCCTCCTGCGGCCGGGGCAGCGCCGGCCAGCGCGCCGCCGGCCCGGCGAAGGTCACCGTCTGCTCGTGCACCCGGCCGAGCGCGCCGAAGACCCCGGAGGTGAAGGCCTGCAGCGCGGTGCTGTCGGTCTTGCGCACCCGCGCCGCGGCGTGCACCTCGTCGGCGAACACCACCAGCGCGCCGCGGTCGCGCGCCCCGGGGTCTGCCGCGACCCGGACGGCGGCGAGCAGGTTGGCCGGGCCGTCGGCGCCGGCCGACGACGGGTTGCGCATCGCGCCGGTGACGACGACCGGCTCGGGGCGGTCCCAGAGCAGGTCCAGCAGGTAGACCGTCTCCTCGATCGTGTCGGTGCCCTGGACCAGGACGACGCCGGCCGCGCCCGCTGCCACCTGCTGCCCGGCCCAGTCCGCGGCGGCGACCACGTCGGCCGGGCTGAGCCAGGCGCTCGGCACGGTCTGCAGCGTGGTGGCGGCGAGGTCGGCCACCTCGGCCAGCGCGGGGACGCCGGCGAGCAGGTCGGCCGCGGTCAGCGCCGGCTGCACCCCGCCGCCCGCCGCGGGTGCGGTCATCGTGATCGTGCCGCCGAGCGACCCCACGGCCACCCGCGGCCGCTGCGCCGAGCTCCCCATGCCCCTGCCCTCCCCTGCCCGGCCCCGGTCGGCGCCCGGCCGGCCCACCGTAGGGCCCACCCCGATCGAGAGGACCGCTGATGCCCGACCTGGACCTGCTCGTCGCGGGCGGCACCGTCGTCACGCCGTCCGGCCGTCGCCGTGCGCACGTCGGCGTGCGGGACGGCGTCGTCGTGCACGTCGGGCCGCCGGGCGCCGCGGACGCGCCGAGCGCCGCGCGCACGGTGGACGCCGCCGGCCTGGTCGTCCTGCCCGGCGGGATCGACACCCACGTGCACCTGATGGACCCCGGCAGCCCCGAGCGCGAGGACTTCCCGACCGGCACTGCGGCCGCCGCCGCGGCGGGGGTCACCACGATCGTCGAGCACACCCACGGGGCGCCGGTCCGCACCGTCGACGACCTCCGCGACAAGACGGCGTACCTGCGCGAGCGGTCCGAGGTCGACTTCGGGCTGGCCGCGCACGCCTGGCCGGGGGCGGCCGGGGAGGTCGGCGCGCTGTGGGCGGCGGGCGTGGCGTTCTTCAAGGTCTTCACCTGCACCACCCACGGCGTGCCCGGCCACGACCCGGCCCGGCTCAAGGAGCACCTGGAGGCGACCGCCCGGGCGGGGGCGGTCAGCCTGCTGCACTGCGAGGACGAGTCGCTGACCGGCGCGGCGGAGGCGCTGCTGCGGGCCGAGGGCCGCACCGACGGCGGGTTGGTGCCCGAGTGGCGCAACCGGGACGCCGAGCTCGTGGCCGCCGCCGTCGCGGCGCTGCTCGTGCGCCGCACCGGGGCCCGGGCGACGGTCGCGCACGTCAGCAACCCCGAGGTCGCCGCGTACCTGTCGGCCGAGCGGGCCCGCGGGGCGGGGCTGGCCGCGGAGGGCTGCCCGCAGTACTTCCTGCTCCGCGAGGACGAGGTGCTCGACGCCGGCGCGCTGCGCAAGTTCACCCCGCCGGCCCGGGCCCGCACCGACGCCGACGAGGCCGAGATGTGGCGGCTGCTGCGCTCCGGGGTGCTCACCCACATGTCCAGCGACCACGCACCGTCCACGCTCGAGCAGAAGCGCGCCGGCGACATCTGGAACGTCCACTTCGGCCTGCCCGGCCTGGACAGCACCATGCAGCTGCTCCTGGACGCGGTCGCCCGCGGCCACCTGGCCTACGAGGACGTCGCCCGCGTCTACGCCGAGCAGCCCGCCCGGACCTACGGCCTGTGGCCCCGGAAGGGCCGGATCGCCCCCGGCGCCGACGCCGACCTCGTGCTGGTCGACCCCGGTGGTCGGCGGACGCTGCGCGACGCCGACGTCCTGTCCAAGGCCGGGTGGACGCCCTACGACGGCCGGGCGGTGCAGGGGCGGGTCGTGCAGACCTGGCTGCGCGGGGAGCTGGTCGCCGAGGAGGGCCGCCCCGCCCGGGGCCGCTGCGGTCGCTTCCTCCCCGGCCCGGGTGCGTCCACGGCCTGAGCCTTGCCAGGGCCGCGGAACCGCCCTAGGGTCGCCCGCAGCCCGTATACAGCCGTGCACCTCCGGCATACG
Organism: Geodermatophilus sp. SYSU D00708; assembly: GCF_054050115.1. Taxonomy (NCBI): domain Bacteria; kingdom Bacillati; phylum Actinomycetota; class Actinomycetes; order Geodermatophilales; family Geodermatophilaceae; genus Geodermatophilus; species Geodermatophilus sp. SYSU D00708. The sequence goes on from NZ_JBJGYS010000005.1 coordinate 185,944, forward strand.
CCCCCTCCCGGGAGGACACCCGTGACCCTGTCGAGCCCCGTCCCCGACGTCGTGGACCTGCCGGTCGCCTCGCTGCCGACCGGCCTGCGCATCGGCGGGGAGCTCTCCCCCGGCGGCGCCGAGCCGATCGAGGTGGTCAACCCCGCCACCGGCGAGGCCTTCGCCACCGTCGCCGCGGCCGACGCCGCCGACGTCGACCGCGCCGTGCGGGTGGCCGACGAGACGTTCCGCTCCGGGGTGTGGAGCCAGATGCCGATCCACGACCGGGCCGTGCTGCTGCACCGCTTCGCCGACGGCATCGAGGCCCGGATGGAGGACCTCTACAAGCTGGAGACGATGAACAACGGCCGGCCGATCACCGAGACGAAGGCGCAGATCACCCGCCTGTCGGAGTGGTACCGGTACAACGCCGCGCTGCTGCTGGCCGACCGGGACGCGGTGGTCCCGCTGCGCGGCGACTACCACGCCTACACCAGCCGCTTCCCGCTGGGCGTGGTCGGTATCCTGGCGCCGTTCAACCACCCGATGATGATCGCGTCGAAGAGCCTCGCGCCCGCGCTGGCGACCGGGAACAGCGTCGTCCTCAAGCCCTCGGAGCAGACCCCGCTCACCGCGATGCTCCTGGCCGACATCGCGGAGGCCGCGGGCATCCCCCCGGGTGTGCTCAACGTCATCAACGGCCTCGGGCACACCGCCGGGGCGGCCCTGACCGAGCACCCGCTGGTGAAGAAGGTGGTGTTCACCGGCGGGACCGAGGTGGGTCGCGCGATCTCGCTGGCCACCGCGGGACGGTTCGCCAAGGCGACCCTCGAGCTCGGCGGCAAGTCCCCCGTGCTGGTCTTCGACGACACCCCGGTCGACACCGCCGCCCGCGGCGCGGCCTTCGCCGGGTTCATCGGCGCCGGCCAGACCTGCATCGCCGGCAGCCGGCTCCTCGTCCAGCGCGGCATCTACGACGACGTCGTCGAGGGCCTCGCCACCCAGGCGCGGCAGATCCGCATCGGCGACCCGACGCTGCCGGAGACGCAGCTCGGCCCGGTGATCTCCGAGCGGGCCCGGACCCGCATCCTGCGGCACGTCGAGAGCGGGATCGCCGAGGGCGCCCGGCTGGTCACCGGTGGCCGGCCCGCCGACGTGCCGGACCTGCCCGGGGGCTTCTTCGTCGAGCCGACCGTGCTGGCCGACGTCCGCAACGACATGCGGATCGCCCAGGAGGAGGTCTTCGGGCCGGTCGTGGTCGTCATCCCCTTCGACGACGAAGACGAGGCGATCCGGCTGGCCAACGACTCCCCCTTCGCGCTGGGCTCGGCGATCTGGACCCGCGACGTCGCCCGCGCCCACCGCGTCGCGCAGCAGCTGGAGATGGGCATGGTCTGGGTCAACGACCACCACCGCCTCGACCCCTCCTCGCCGTGGGGCGGCCTGAAGGAGAGCGGCACCGGTCGCGAGGGCGGCTGGGAGTCCTTCCACGACTTCACCCACGTCCGCGCGATCACCGTCCGGACCGCGCCCGACGACGTCGACTGGTACGGCGGCCGCGCGACGGGACGGCTGAACTGATGGCCGGGCTGACGGTCTCGCCGGTCACCGACGGCGTCGTCGTCGCGGAGCTGGACCGGCCCGACGGCCTCTGGGCGCTGGCCGACCTGCGCGAGCTGACCGCGCTGCTGACGGACCCGCCCGAGGGCGCGCACGTGCTGCGCATCCGCTCGGCGGCCGAGGCGTTCTGCCTGGGACGTGAGCGCGGCGGCACCAACGCCGCGCCGGGGGTGGTCCGGGGCGAGGCGGAGACGCTGGCCGCCACCACGCGGGCGTTCCGCCGGACCCGGCTGGTCACCGTCGCCGAGGTGCACGGCGACGCCGCCGGCTTCGGCGTCGGGGTGGTCGCGGCCTGCGACGTGTCGGTCGCCGTGGCCGACGCCCGCTTCTCCTTCCCGGAGGTCGGCATCGGCCTGGCCCCCGCGCTGGTGCTGGCCTGGCTGCCGCGCAAGGTCGGCGAGCGGCAGGCGTTCTGGCTGACCGCGACCGGCGAGCAGGTGCCGGCCTCCCGCGCCCTGGAGCTCGGCCTGCTCAACGCCGTCGTCGCCTCCCCCGAGGAGCTGCGCAAGGACGTCGACGACCGGGTGGCCGCGCTGCGCACGCGCAGCCCGCGCGTGCACGCCGAGATCAAGGACATGCTGCGGGCCTTCGGCGCGGTCGGCGACGACGCGGCCCTCGACATGAGCGTCGACCGGCTGGTGGTCGGCTCACTCCGCCGGGGCGAGAGCTGAGGCGGACGGCGGTGCCACGATGGACCGACCGGGAGCCGGACCAAGCCGAGGGAGGTCGCCGATGAGCGAGGAGTCAGCGGGCAGCCGTGTCGCGCGAGGGCTGCGCGACCGGCTGCGCACCGGCGCGATCCCCCCGGGGACGGTGCTGTCCCAGTCCGACATCGCCGCCGAGTACGGGGTCAGCCGCATCCCCGTCCGCGACGCGCTGCACGTGCTGTCCACCGAGGGCCTGGTCGACCTCGCGGTCACCGGGGCGGTCGTCACCGGGCTGTCCATCCCGGAGCTGCAGGAGCTCTACGAGCTGCGGGAGGCCGTCGAGCCGGTGGTCACCGCAATCGCGGTGCCCAACGTCGGCCGTGCCGAGGTGGCCCGGATGGCGGCGCTGGCCGAGCGGATGGAGTCCGGCGAGATGACCCCGGGCGAGTGGCTGGAGGCCAACGCGCGCTTCCACGCGCTGGTCTACGAGCGGGCCGACCGCCCGCGGATGGTGGCCCTCACCGAGCAGCTGCGCCGGCTGACCGACCGCTACGTGTACCTGCACCTCGACGTCATCGGCGACGTCGAGCACCTGCACGAGGAACACCGGCAGATCCTGGCCGCGGTGCGCCGCGGGGACCCGCGGGAGGTCGCCGAGCTGACCCGCGTGCACCTGGCGACGTCGCACGACTTCATCCTGCGGTACCTGCTGCGGACGGCGGCCGTCGAGGAGGAGGCCGCCGGCTGACCGCGGTCAGCGGGGGCGGGGCACCGCCCCCGCTGCCGCCGCCCGGATCGCCGCGCGCAGCCGGTCGGGCGTCATCGGCAGCTCGGTCACCCGCACCCCGAGCGGTGCGAGGGCGTCGTTGACCGCCGCGTTGAGCGCGGCCGGCGCCATCATCCGGCCGCCCTCACCGCCGCCCTTGATGCCGTGCGGGGTGTACGGGGACGGCGTCTCGACGTGCCCGATCCGCAGCTCCGGCACCTCCATGGCGGTCGGGATCGAGTAGTCGAGGAAGCTGCTGGTGACCAGCTGCCCCTGCTCGTCGTAGATGAACTCCTCGTACAGCGCGGTGCCGATGCCCTGGGCGGTCCCGCCCACGATGTGGCCGGCCAGCGAGCGCGGGTTGACCAGCGTCCCGCAGTCGTGGACCGCCGCGTAGGCGAGGATCCGCACCTCCCCGGTGGCCGCGTCGACCTCCACCACGGGGACGTGGCAGGCGTTGCCCATGAACGGGTAGAAGACGCCGAGGTCGCTGCGGTCCTGCGCGGGCATCGTCGTGTAGGGGTGGTCGTAGACCTTCGACTCCTCCAGGCCCGACTCCAGGTCCTCGGGGAAGCTGTGCTTGAACATGTGCAGCATGGCCGCGACCTCGTCGAGGCCCTTGCGCTGGTCGGGCACGCCCTTGACCTGGAAGCCGCCGTCGGCCCACTCGAGGTCGTCGGGGTCGACCTCCATCAGGTGCGCCGCGGCCCGCCGCGCCTTGGCCTTGATCTTGGCCGAGGCGCCCTCGACGGCGCCGGCGAGCATCACCGTCGTCCGCGAGCCACCCGGGCCGGTCGCCGGCAGCCCGCCCGACAGGCCGTGGTAGATGATCGAGACGTCGTGCGGGTCGCAGTCGAACTCCTCGGCGACCAGTTGCGCGACCATCGTCTCCGGGCTGTTGCCCCAGAAGGCGCAGGAGTACAGCGTCGCGGTGATCGTGCCGGTCGCGTCCACGCCCAGGGTCACGCTCTCCGGGCTGCTGGTCACCGGGGCGTTGGGCTCGTCGAACCAGAACCAGAACTCGGTCGCGGAGAAGACGCTGCGCTCCTGCGCGGAGATCACCCCGATGCCGATGTACCGCCCCTGCTCACGGGCGCGGGCCTGCTCGGCCCGCCAGCGGTCGTACTCCCCCAGCCGCAGGGCCTCGTCGAGGACGGCGGCGTAGTTGCCGCTGTCGTAGACGTTGCCGCTGGGGATGAAGTACGGGAAGGACTCCGGCGGGATGAAGTTGCGCCGCCGGATCTCGACCGGGTCCATCCCGATCTCCCGGGCGGCCAGGTCGACCATCTGCTCGAGCATCCAGTTGTTGACCTCGGAGCCGAAGCCCCGGTAGGCGCCCTGCTGGTTCTTGTTGGTCATCGCCGCGCGCACGCGGTACTGCACGCTGCCGATGGTGTACGGGCCGGTGACCTGGGCCAGGGCGTTGCCGTGGTGGCCGACGCCGAACTGGATGTAGGCCCCGTAGTCGTCGACGGTGTCGATCTTGATGCTGCGCAGCGTCCCGTCGCGCATGAGCGCCAACTCGACGTCGTAGACCCGGTCGGAGCCGTGGTGGTCGCAGTTCGACATGTTGTCGACGCGGTCCTCCAGGTAGACGACCGGCCGGCCCAGGGCGCGCGAGCACATGCCGGCGATGACCGTCGGCTTGGTGACGAACAGCTTCGAGCCGAAGCTGCCACCGGCGGGCACCTGGTGGACGTCGAACTTGTTCATGGGGATCCCGAGCGCCCCGGCCGCCATGAACATGTAGCTGGTGAAGCTCAGCGAGTTGGTGTGCACCGTGAGCTTCCCGGTCGCCGGGTCGAAGTCGGCGATCGCGCCGACCGTCTCCAGCGGCTGCCCGCCCGAGCGGTGCCAGCGCAGCCGGTCGCGGACGACGACGTCGGCCTCGGCGAAGTCGCGGTCGACGTCCCCGAAGGTGAACTGCCGCTCGTAGGCGCAGTTGCCCTCGAGCGCCTCGTGCACCACCGCCGCACCCGGCTGCAGCGCCGCCTCGGGGTCGGTCACCGCGGGCAGCGGGTCGTACTCGACCTCGATCAGCTCGAGGGCGTCCTCGGCCAGGTAGCGGCTGTCGGCGACGACGACGGCCACGCCCTCCCCGACGTAGCGGACCTTGTCCACGGCCAGGCAGCGCCACGTGTGCTTGGTCGGGTCGGGGCCGAAGTCGGGCAGCGGGCCGGTCAGCTCGGCGGCCTGCGCGCCGGTGAGCACCAGGTGCACACCGGGGGCGGCCTCCGCGGCCGAGGTGTCGATCGAGACGATCCGGGCGTGCGCCATCGGGCTGCGCAGCACCGCAGCGTGCAGGGTGCCCGGCCGGACCAGGTCGGCGACGTAGCCGCCGCGGCCGCGCAGGAACTTGGGGTCCTCGACCTTGCGGATGCTCTTGCCGACCCACGTGCGGTCCGCCTTGTGGGTGCGGACCGGCGGTGGGGCGGGACGCTCGACGATGGTCATGCCTGGGCTCCCGTCGCGGGCTGGGGGGCGGTGGCGTCGGCCTGCCGCACGCGCGGCGCCGCGGCCATCACCGCCTCGACGATGAACTGGTAGCCGGTGCAGCGGCACAGGTTGCTGGCTATCCCCTCGCGCACCCCTTCGGGCGTCGGGTCGGGGTCCTCCTCCAGGATCTCCAGCGCCCGCATGAGCATGCCCGGGGTGCAGTAGCCGCACTGCAGGCCCTGCTTCTCCCAGAACGCCTCCTGCAGCGGGTGCAGCCCCGCTCCGTTGCTGAGCCCCTCCACCGTGCGGATCGTCCGCCCGTCGGCCTGGACCGCCAGGGTGGTGCAGGACCGGGTGCTGGCGCCGTCGACGAGCACGGTGCACGTGCCGCAGACGCCGTGCTCGCAGCCGATGTGCGTCCCGACCAGGCCGAGGTCGTCGCGCAGCACGTCGACGAGCAGCCGGCGAGGCTCGACCGCCAGGGTGTAGTCGCGTCCGTTGACGGTGAGGGTGATGTCCTGCAGCTGGGTCATCTCTCCGGCTACCTCCGGTCCCGTGCTCGGTCCAGTGCGCGCCTGATCCCCTCGCGCAGGCACGCCCGCGCGACGTCGATGCGGGTCGCGGCGCTGGCGTGCACGTCACCGGCCGGGTCCAGGCCGGACGTGCCCGCGTCGACCGCGGCCTCCACGGCGGCCTCGTCACCCGCCGTCCCCACGAGCGCGGCCTCCGCGGCGGTCAGCCGCACGGGGGTGGGCGCGACGCCGCTGGCCGCGAGGGCGGCGCGGGTGACCCGCCTGTCGGCGACGGCGACGAGGGCGGCCACGCCGACGACGGCGAAGTTCCCGTGCGTTCGGGCGAACTCCACGAACGCGTGCCCGCCGGGGGAGGTCGGGAAGCGGACCTCGGTGAGGATCTCGTCGGCGGCCAGCGCGGTGGTGAACGGGCCCTGGAAGAACTCGGCGGCGGGGATGCGCCGTTCGCCCTGCGGCCCCACGGCGGTCATCTCGGCGTCCAAGGCGAGCGCGACCGCCGGCAGCTCGGCGGCCGGGTCGGCGTGCGCGATGCTGCCGACGACGGTGCCGCTGTGCCGCACCGGCGGGTGCGCCACGTGCCCGAGGGCCTCGGCGAGCATGGGTACGGCGAGCGCGACCTCGGGACTGCGCTCGGCGGTGGCCTGCCGCACCATGGCGCCGACCACGAGGTCCTCACCGTCGAGGCGGAGCGTGTCCAGCCCCGCGACGCGGCGCAGGTCGACGAGGTGACCGGGGTGGGCCAGCCGGAAGTTCATCAGCGGCACCAGGCTCTGCCCCCCGGCGAGGACCCGCGGCTCCTCCTCGGCGTGCTCGACGAGCAGCGCCACGGCGTCGGAGACGGTCGTCGGGACCGAGTAGGTGAACGGCGGCGGTTTCAACGGCGGCCTCCTCGCGACGGGCTCGCGCAAGCGTGCCGCGATCCTGCCGGGGAACCCGGACCCGCACCATGTGCCCGGCCCCAGGAAGTGCGCCGTTCCTCGGTGACCGGGCACAGGCCCGGCCACCGAGGGTGGACCCTCTGCAGGGTCCCGCCGCCGGGCCCGTCCCGGGCACCGCCCTCAGCCGTCGAAGGGCGGGGAGGACGGGGTCCTTCAGCCGCCGGCGAGCGCCGCGAGCCGGTCGCCGACCTCGGCGGTGCGCAGGGTGCTCTGCCGGTCGCGCGTGGACAGGTCGAAGGCGACGGCCGCGTTGACCTTCTTCGCCTGGTCGCTGCGCCCCAGGTGCTCGAGCAGCAGGCCCACCGACAGCACGGTGGCGGTCGGGTCGGCGATGCCCTGGCCGGCGATGTCGGGCGCCGAGCCGTGCACCGGCTCGAACATGCTCGGGTGCGTGCCGGAGGTGTCGAGGTTGCCGCTGGCGGCCATCCCGATGCCGCCGGTCACCGCCGCGGCGACGTCGGTGACGATGTCGCCGAACAGGTTGTCGGTGACGATGACGTCGTAGCGGCCCGGGTCGGTGATGAAGAACATCGACGCCGCGTCGACGTGCTGGTAGGCGACGGTGACCTCGGGGAACTCCGCCGAGACCTCCTCCACCGTCCGCGACCAGAGACCGCCGGCGTGGGTGAGCACGTTGGTCTTGTGGATGAGGGTCAGGTGCCGGCGCGGCCGGGCGACGGCCCGCTCGAAGGCGTACCGGACGACCCGCTCGACACCGAAGGCGGTGTTGAGGCTGACCTCGGTGGCGATCTCCTGGGGCGTGTCCCGGCGGATCACGCCGCCGTTGCCCGCGTAGAGGCCCTCGGTGCCCTCCCGGACGCAGAGCATGTCGATCTCGCCCGGCTCGGCCAGCGGGCTGCGGACGCCCTCGTAGAGCCGCGCCGGTCGCAGGTTGACGTGGTGGTCGAGCTCGAAGCGCAGGCGCAGCAGCAGCCCCCGCTCGAGGATGCCGCTGGGCACGCCGGGGTCGCCGATGGCACCGAGCAGGATCGCGTCGTGCTGGCGGAGCTCGTCGAGCACGCTGTCGGGCAGCAGCTCCCCGGTCCGCTGCCACCGCGCAGCACCGAGGTCGTAGGGGGTGGTCTCCACGTCGGGGGCCACCTCGCGGAGGACCTTGAGGCCCTCGGCCACCACCTCCGGACCGATGCCGTCTCCAGGGATCACTGCCAGGCGCATGGGACCAGACCCTAGGTCAGCGGGGGGTGAGGTCCGCCGAGCGGGCCTCACGCGCGCCGATCCGGCCCGCGATGTCCCCGAGCAGCTCGGCGGGCACCGGGCTGTCGACGGTGACGGCCATGAGTGCCTCGCCGCCGCGGTTGGTGCGGCTGACCTGCGCGCCGGCGATGTTGATGCCGGCCTCGCCGAGCGCGGCGCCGATGGCGCCGACGACGCCCGGCCGGTCGGAGTAGACGAAGAACAGCAGGTAGCCCGACAGGTCCAGGTCCATGTCGAAGCCGCTGATCTCGACCAGCTTGGGCACCTGGTTCTTGCCGAAGAGCGTGCCCGAGACGGTGACCTCGGTGCCGTCGGCCATCGCGCCGCGGACGCTGATCAGGTTGCGGTAGTCGGGGCTCTCCACGTCGCTGGTCATCGCGACGTCCAGGCCGCGCTGCTCGGCGAACAGCGGGGCGTTGACGTAGGTGACCTGCTCCTCGACGACGTCGGAGAACACGCCCTTGAGCACGGCCAGCTGCACCACCGAGACGTCGAACTCGGCGATCTTGCCGCGCACCTCGACGTTCACCGACTGGGCCAGCCCGCCGGCGACGGCGGTGAAGACCCGGCCGAGCTTCTCGGCCAGAGGCAGGCCCGGCCGGACGTCCTCGGCGACGACGCCACCGGCCTGGACGTTCACCGCGTCCGGCACGAACTCGCCCTGCAGCGCCAGCCGCACCGAGTGCGCCACGGCCGTGCCGGCCTTGTCCTGCGCCTCCGTGGTCGAGGCGCCCAGGTGCGGGGTGACCACGGTGTTGGGCAGCTGGAACAGGGGGCTGTCGGTGCACGGCTCGGTGGCGTAGACGTCGATGCCCGCCGCGCCGACCTGGCCGGACTTCAGCGCGTCGGCGAGGGCCGCCTCGTCGACCAGCCCGCCCCGGGCGGCGTTGACGATGATGACCCCGCGCTTGGTGGTGGCCAGCTCCGCGGCGCCGATCAGGCCGAGGGTCTCCGGCGTCTTGGGCAGGTGGATGGTGATGAAGTCCGCCTCGCGGAGCAGCTCCTCCAGCGACACCATCCGGACGCCGAGCTGCGCGGCCCGGCCCGGCTGGATGTAGGGGTCGTAGGCGATCAGCGTGACCCCGAAGGCCGCCAGCCGCTGGGCGACCAGCTGGCCGATCCGGCCCAGGCCGACGACGCCGACGACCTTGTCGGTGACCTCGACGCCGGTGAACTTCGACCGCTTCCAGGTGCCCTCGCGCAGCGACGCGTCGGCGGCGGGGATGTGCCGGGCGGCGGCCAGCAGCAGCGCCACGGCGTGCTCGGCGGCGCTGACGATGTTGGAGGTCGGCGCGTTGACCACCATGACGCCACGCTCGGTGGCCGCCGTGACGTCGACGTTGTCCAGGCCGATGCCCGCCCGGGCGACCACCTTGAGGTTGGGTGCGGCGGCCAGCGCCTCGGCGTCGATCTGCGTGGCGCTGCGGATCATCACGGCGGAGGCCTCGGCCAGCGCGGGCAGCAGCGCGGCGCGGTCGGCGCCGTCGACGTGACGGATCTCCACCTCGCTCCCGAGCACCTGCAGCACGCTGGGGGCGAGTTCTTCGGCGATGAGGACGACGGGCGCAGGCGTGGTCACAGGGAGAGAGCCTAGGGAACCCGGTCCTCCTCTCCCCTCGACAGCCCCTTCCCGCACGCACCGTCACGTCACGGATGCGGCACGACACCTCCGCCGGAGGGGGGAGTGTGCTTGCTCCCGTCGCTCCCCGGCCGACATCCTGGCCGGGACGAGTCGGCGAGTGCCGGCGCCGACGGAGGAGACCATGAGCACCCACGACAACGAGCCCGGCTCGAACGCCGGTTCCCCGCAGTACGGCCAGCCCGGCCACGGGCAGGACGCCGGCTCGCAGGGGTACGGCCAGCAGGGCTACGGACAGCAGTACGGACAGTCGTCCTCCCCCTCCTACGGCCAGCAGTACGGGCAGCCCTCCCCCTCCTACGGCCAGGAGTACGGGCAGCCCTCGCCGTCCTACGGCCAGCAGTACGGGCAGTCGCCCTACGGCCAGGCCCAGCCCTACGGCCAGCAGGGGTACCCCGAGCAGTACGGCCAGCAGGGCAACTACGCCCAGCAGTACGGCCAGTACGGCCAGTCGGCGGTCCCCGCCAAGCCCGGTGGCGTCGTCACGGCGGCCGTCCTCGGGTTCGTCTTCGGTGCCATCGGCATCCTCATCAGCCTCGCCCTGATCTTCGCGGGCGCGTTCTTCGGCGGCGCCGCCGGCGACACCGAGATCCCCGGGCTCGGGGAGGTCGCGGGCGCCGTGGCCGGCATCGCGCTGGTCTTCGGCCTGCTGGCGCTGGTCTGGACCGTCGTCATGATCTGGGGCTCGGTGTGGGCCCTGACCGGGCGCAGCCGGGTGATGCTGCTGGTCGGCGGCTCCATCGCGCTGGCCTTCACCGCGATCAACGTCGTCGGCAGCCTCGCCGACACCGGGAACAGCGGCGCCGGCGGCGTCGTCATGAGCCTGCTGTTCTTCCTGGCCGCGCTGGCGATCGTGGTCCTGCTGGCGATGAAGCCCGCCGCGGCCTTCTTCGCCGCGCACCGGGCGCGCCGCGGGCGCTGACCCGCCGGACCGAGCCGCTCACCTGGGCCCCTGTCCGCGCCGCCGACGGCGCGGACAGGGGCTCCCGCTCTCTCAGGAGGACTCCCCCGTGACCGATCCCGACCGGACCCCGCCGGGCCGGCGCCCCCCTCAGGTGCTCGCCGCGGCCGGGATCGGCTTCGTCCTGGCCTTCTACGTCCTGATGTACGCCCTGCTGCTCCTGGGGGCCACCCGGGTCCTGGGCGCAGCCAGTGCGGCCTTCGGCACCGTGTACCTGGCCGTCGCCGTTGCCAACATCTGGGGCGGCGTCCTGGCGCTGAAGGGCAAGGGCAGCAGGGTCCTCGAGGTCGCCGGCCTGGTGATCGCCGGCATGGCCGCGCTCGGGCTCGTCGTGTCCCTGTTCGGCGGCGGCTTCAGCATCTGGTCGATCGTGCTGATCCTCGCCGGCGTGGGGGTCTTCGTCCTGCTCCGGCAGCCGGCCTCCCGCCAGTACTTCGCCGACCGCCGCGCCCAGTAGTCCGCACGAACGACAGGGGCCCCCGCTGCCGGCCGGGCGCGGGGGGCCCGTGGTGTCGTACTGGAGCGGGCCCCCGTGAGGGTCCCGCGCCGAGCCTGCGCGGGGGGGGGGGTAGGGTGGTCCTTGTTCAG